>CBDTVA010000348.1:0-3735 GCA_965363935.1 uncultured Gammaproteobacteria bacterium
TTATTTCAGCGGCTAGATCAGCTTTCTGCTGCTGTATTATCCATCAGTTGCTGCCTGACTGGCCAAATCACCGACAGAATGCCCACCCATACCATCAGCAATTGCATAAAGCTGGTAATCCGGATGACTTAAAATAGCATCTTCATTAATTTTACGAATATTTCCCCGATGTGTTCTTGCTGCACTGCTAAGCATAATTAGATCCCAATCAAGGCAGGTGTATCCCCTACCACAAATAATGATTTGATATTGTGCCAGGGTTCTTTGTCCCAGTCGCCATCCAGTAATGACACATAGCCATCCCGCTCAGGTAATCCTTCACAAACCAGAAAAGACGGCTTAATATCTTCCGAACCACTCGTCCACCAGAAACTATAGCAGGAAAAGGTCTGTTCAATAAAAAAGTGACTAATTGCCGGAAAAGCACTTAATGGGTTAGAGTTAACGGGATCCATAGAGAAGTGACCTTGAAAACGTTTTTCTTTATGAAGGTCACTGCCGGCATCACTCGGGTTAATGCGCCCGACGATCGGTTCTCCTAACTGATCAAGACTCTGCTCCAGTTGTTCCAGTTGAAAGTCATTATCCAGTGTGGACAAAGCAATCTCTTCGACCTGTTCAAACCAGTGGTGACATTCGTCAATCAGAGCGACAGGTTTTACAGATTTTGTAATATGTGAAGCAATAGTTAATGGAAAATATCGCCCTACTTTATCTACGCTTGGGATCATAATTCCAACCCATGAGCTTTCTCCGCAAGTGCCATCAGAAAGGATAAACTTCCACACGGGAGCCACTAAAAAGTAATCCAGCCATTGTTTTCCTAATTGCTCCCGACTGGCGCTAATAGCAGTTTGCAACCAATTGTCCCAGGGATCAATGAAGGTTCTGGGAAGATTTCTGGAGATAAAATCCCCATGAGTCGGTAGTTTTCCGTAAAATCCTGTTAAATTACTCATACTCAATTCAATTGTTCCGGCGCTCTATAACGCTTTAATAAATTATAACTGAATGGATTATTGGCACTGCTGGCAATCAATTCAAATTTGGCTTTTTTTCCTTCCAGTACATAATCCACAATAAAATGATCATTTAACTTGGTGGATTGCAATTCATAATTATCCATAATTCGGAAAAAAGCCCAGGGCCCCTCTTCTTTATAAGCAACTCTATCGCCATTGAGATCTTCGAACATGAGTTTTGCTTCATTATAATCAGCATTTCCAGGCCAGCTCATTTTACTGGGTATAAGGGGACCATGACGATAAGTCACCTTTTGGTCACCCTGCTTTAACTCGAAACGGGCAATATTAGAATCCAGATATAGAGGACGTAATGAATATTTGATTTTTGGATACCCTCTATCTTCTTTAAAAAAGACCGTACGGATGTTTTCAGCACGTTCAAACTGTTTTAGTGCGTAATTACTGATGGCCAGGGTATGACCTTCAACCTGTTTTAAGGACCAGGGTTTGCGTCTGGTATTGACAAAGTCTTTAAGGTAGGAATTAAAGAAGGTCGCTTCAATTCCATCCGGTTTAAAATATTCTGTAAAATCAGCCAAGGATGCCTCATTACTTGATTTCGAATGTAATGGATAGCGGTTTTTCATACTGCGATCATAGAATGGTAATACACTGGAACGGTAGACCGTATTAAGATAGCCGTTTGATTCGCCCAATACCAGGTTCCATGAATCTTGTGAAATATCTTTTAGCCAGCTTCTTAAAGGTTCTGGAGAACGCGCTGCCAGCAGTTTCAGTTTTCCAACCGGGTCATTTGCACCGCCTGTCAGTCTGTTCTTTGCCAGACGATAAGCTGTTTCGCCATCATCCATGGTACTGGCGAGATTATTAAGATAGCCCTGTAATTTAGCAAGAGACATCAAAATATCATTAAGATGAGAGGGCCGATTATTTAATTGTTCAATCGTACTATTTAAATCAAAGAACTTTTTCTCCACAATATCGGTTGGCCGATCCGGTAAATTAATCAGATTTTTTTCCGATACCCGTTTAACCATACGCACCATAGTGCCTGTTTTTCCGGTAATTTTTGCAGCGACTTGATTAGTCAGTGCTTTATTTTCCTCAATTTTTTTACCATCAATAGGCAGTCGACCCAAACGAGTATTTTCGGCAACATTATCGATAACACCACGAAAGGGTGAATAAGGCCCGGTTATCTGTGTCAGCGCATTAATCGCCTGATTAACATTTTTAAAGTGATTCACTTTTAAATTATTCAGGGCTTTATTCCAGTAATGGGCATAATCCTCAAGATACAGAGCCTTGACTTTGTCATTAAATAAAGCAATATCTGAGGCAGTGAAATCGCCTTTTTTTGTACCAAGTACCCAATTCTCATCAGCTATTTCTTTAACATACATAAAACTATCTTTAATAAAGATAGTTTTATAGCCATCATAAGTATACAGATAAGGAATTGAAGTCATGGTCCCGGAAAACACAGTATTCATCTCTGGTCCAACCTTACTGGAAAAGTTAAAGGCTTCATCGTTGGCATGATGTGCTTCTGATTTAATGCGGTTATAAATCTGCTGATGCAAGGGAACTTTTTTCAAAACGGCACGTGCTTTTTCCACTAATTCAGTATCCGGACTAAATACAGCAAAATCAGACATTAATAATGTTTTCAGATGTGTCTTTAATTGTGTCTGTTGTTCTGCCTCACCTGTCATATGGGTAGTCCAGTCCAGATCCATCCATTGTTCTACAAATGATTGTTCAAAACGCTGTGGCAAGGCCATCATCAGATAAGCTTTTAAAGCCTCAAAAAGATAATCGGGTTGATTCATACTGAGTTGGATCTGCTCTTCAAGTCGATGTTTCAATGCCGGCATAAAGAGCTGTTTTAACTGTTCAATATAAGCAATATTCATAGACTCATGAAAATTTTCACCCTGATACAGACCAATCTTCATTGCCATAGGTACAGCCTGATCCGGTGGAAAAACACTATCTGCCAACTGCAACTGTGTCAGTTGTTCATTGACTTTCGAAAAGCTAGTGGTATCCAGATTCGGCAAACTCGCATGGTATTGAGTTAATCGTTCATCAACCTTCTTAATACTGCGTTCATTTAGTGTGAAACTCGTTGACCACGCCAATGCACTGACTGTGGCAGCAATAATGGCAGTCGCGTATGAAGCACGTTGCAGCCAGAGAATTTTATTCTCAAACTTTCTATTGACTCCGACCAGGTCTGCTTCAGTAAAAATAAGCTGTTGCAACAGGTTTTTTATAAAATAGCTTTTTCCTTTTGATTGCATAGCCGGTAAAGCCTGCCGATCAATATCAAAGGAGTCCATTAAGGAACCCATTATACGGTCAATGGGTGTGCCTTCCTGTGTGCCGCTGGTGAGGTAAACTCCGCGTAGGTTTGCACGTTCCTGGTAACGGGAAGAAGAAAAGGTTTGCTCGATAAAGTCACTGAGAGATTTTTTGATACCTTCCAGTTGCACTGGAAATTCTACAATCTTGCCTCGACGACGTTGATCGCGTTCATAATTTAAACGCCACAATAATCGTTCATTAAGATTTTCGAGTAAAAGATCAAATTCCCCATTAAATAATGCGCCCGGACTATTCATGGTTTCAGGATCGGAGTCATAGTTCTCAGGAAACGTCATCCCCCATATCTGTTCCCTTTCATCACGACCAAAATCATCAAAAAACTCAGAAAATCCTGCCACCAGATCGCCTTTGGTAATCA
>CBDTVA010000349.1:0-3731 GCA_965363935.1 uncultured Gammaproteobacteria bacterium
ACCAGAAACCAGCACAACTTATAGCAAACCAACAGAAACAGCTGCGACTGAACGTTTGCAACTGGCTCCGGCCGACTCTGAAATTCTCACTCATAAAAAACATTCTGAATCAGTCAACCTACCGGATATCAGCCATCTTAGCATGTCAGATGCGCAGACTGGATCTCTGGATGAATTCAGCCCCCCGGTCGAAGCGCTTGAGCTACCGGATATAGAAAATTTAACCATGAGCGAAGCCAATACCGGCAGTCTGGAAAAATTTGCTGTTAATGTAGAACCGCTAGAACTACCGGATTTCAGCAACCTGACGGTAGCTGAACAGAATGACACACCACTTTCGGCAAATAGTCCAGCGGCAGACCCCGTAAACCTACCTGATACCTCAGAACTATCAATGTCTGCAGCCCAGGAAGGAACTCTGGAAGGTGTTGAAATCAAAACAGAACCGCTAGAACTACCGGATATCAGTCATATTAATATCCTGGAAACCCCGGAAGAAAACAAGACTGTCTCTGGAAAAGCAGTTTTTCAAATTGATTAATTATCAGTACGGAAAAGGCACTGAATTAACCACTATATGACCGGTTGATTTTATTTATTGACTAATTTTAGTATAATAAAACAACAACTTGGATGGCCAGTTGGCAAAGATATCAGACTGTTGGAAGTTTATGTCCGAAAGAACAATGTACAGCGTTTTTGAATCGGCCTTTGAACTGGACATTGCAAATCTATGTCAGAATATTGTCATTCATCAGGAAAACTTTGCAACTAACCGGAAGTTGATCTCACGGGTAAAAAAGTCTGAACCTGATTTTATTTTGGCGGAGTTTATTTATTCACCATCATTAGGTACACAAATCAGCAGCCTGGATGGTTTGTTAGGCGCAGTGGAACGATTTTGCAAACAGACCCGGCTGATTATTTATACCGAAAGCCGTTATCGGAAGCAACTTGAAACCGTGCGGGAAAAGTTTACTATTCACCATGTACTTGAATATCCGGTACAGGCATCAGAACTTTGCCCGATTTTAATGTCCTGAACAGCCTTGAGCCAGGGCAATAAATAGGCTAATGTTGGCTTTAACAAACTGCTATTTCAGGCACAAAAGAAAATAAAAAACTTAATAAAGGTTTGCTGGTGGCATTTCTCAGGTTACAAATAAGCAACAATATGCACAAAGACTACGATATAACCAAACGCACGACCACTATAGGCCGTCGTTCAGACAACGATATCACGATTGACAGCCCTGATGTATCCAATCGTCATGCCCGTCTGAATTTTGAACAAAATTACTACCTCACTGATCAGCGCAGTTCAAATGGCACCTATATTAATGGCAAAAAAATACTCCATGCCAAACTTTCGGATGGTGATGAGATACATTTTGCCGGTATTTATGCTACTTTTTATGAACAAGCCTACCAGGATTAGTGCCTTCACAAAGCAATTTTGCCTAAGGCTGCCTTGCTTCATATCCTGCTTCAGCAATTGCGGCAATTAATACCTCTGCATTGGCCGTACCTGTGACCACAGCCCCGCCCGGTTCCAGATTAACGGTAACACTCTCTACTCCGGAAACAGCCTGTAAAGCCTTTTCGGCACTGGCCACACAATGCTTACAGGTCATTCCGGAAATAGCAAGCTGTATTGTTTCAGCACTCATATTTATTTCTCCTGTCGGTAACTTTGCTTCAGTTTAATTCAAATATGGTTCAACTCAAGTATGGCTTAACCAGAGCTGTAAATAATTCAGGCTGCTCGGCATGAAGCCAGTGGCCTGCTGATTTGATCATGGAGAACGAGGCCAGAGGGAATAGTTGTCTGGTCAGTTTTTGCTTAGCCTGGCTCAGATAGGCCGACTGCCCTCCGCCAATAAACAATACCCGCCTGGCAAAGGGTTCGATTTCTTTCGTATCAGGGAAACCAGCAATGCATGACATAGAATGGATAATGGCCTCAAGATTCAAACGCCAACGGTATTTCCCATCTTTAAATTGCAAATTTTGCAATAAAAACTGACGCAGAACCGGCTGTGCTATGAAATCGGATAAATAGCCATCCGCATCCTGGCGAGACTTTATTGATAGCAGTGGAATCGACTGAAAGCCTGCCAGCACTTCTTCAAAATCGTGTTCATAGATCACCGGCGCAATATCAACCACCACCAGCTTCTGCACTATTTCAGGCTTAGACAAAGCCAGCCACATAGCAACCTTGCCTCCCATACTGTGAGCAATAATATTCACGGGCTGCATTTGAGTCGGTTGCAGCTCTTGCTCAATAAAGTCCAGGACATCCTGAGCCATACTGGGATAATCCATGGTATCAGCATGTGGTGATTTGCCATGATTGCGCAAATCCAGTGCATAGACAATGTGTCTGTCCGACAGAGCCCGCGCTATGGCGTGCCAATTCCGGCTACTGCCAAACAAGCCGTGCAGGATGATTACGGGAGAGCCGTTCTTATTCCTGCCATTTTGAGAATCACCATATTGAGTGGCATGTAACTGCATAACTGATGACAAATTTACTATTTGGAAAGATAGTTCAATTTCCACTGGTCATAAGAATGAATTACCTGATCCAATTGCTCCTGGTCATAGTCACGCAAACCACTTAAAAGCAGATTTTTCGCTCCATGGCCAATTTCCTCTCCATTGGCAAGGATCTTAAACTCCAGCCTAACCTCGCCTTTCTTCCCACTTTGCTGTATTAATGAGCTTTTCAATTCCAGGTCAATATTATCACCTGACAGCCTGTCCAGATAAATTTCCATATTTTTGTATATCACCAGAGGCCGTGACGGATTAATCATCACACCTTCCTGTTTCATCAATGGCACCAGAATATGCGGGAAGGTTCGGCCAGAAAATTGCACATATTTTTCTGAAAGCGCAGAAATAAATTGAGTGTCGTTGCTCTGTTCACCCGATACGCTAATATCCATATAATTTTTTTCACTATCATCTTGCAGGCTATAGACCGTTTGCGGGCTAATGGCTTCTTGCTGACCACTACCTTCAGACATTTCGGATGAGGTTTCTTTTGCCGCGTGCAGTTGAGTATTTTCACCAACCATGCCGGCAAAATCAAACTTCATTTCCTGGCTGATACCATATTGAGACAGGAAAACAGCAAATAACAAATCTCCCGGCACACAAAAACGTTTGGCATTTTCATCATGAATCGGATTAAAATCACCAGCAACACTTTTGGCAAATAAACTTGCCTGCTGCCGGGTAAAACTGATCCGATCATTTTCACGATTAAAATAATTTGTAATATTCATTGTCATTACCGTCTACTCTTACCTGCGGTTGCTCAATATGATCCATTCAAGCGCAATATTCTATCATTAAAGTCAAAATCTTTCACTTGCTTTAAAACTTACATACATCAGCATCACGGCCATTAAGAGCAAATTTTATTTTCATATTGCCTTGTGTTCCATACTTCAAATACCAGCCTATCGCTCATAAAGTGATTCTGTGCATTATGGTTAAATTTTTGGAAATCATACCAAGGCAAAAGCATATCCATTGGCTAGAATATATAAAGAAATTTAATTTTTTGGAGCATAAATGCCATTTACACCAATTCATATGGGGCCTGGGATACTCATAAAATCAATTCTTCAAGGAAGCTTTAGTTTAATGGTTTTTGGTTGGGCTCAAATAATTATGGATACACAGCCACTTGTTGTCATGTTAACAGGTGAAGGTCA
>CBDTVA010000350.1:0-3706 GCA_965363935.1 uncultured Gammaproteobacteria bacterium
AGTTAAAATAGCTGAAGGCTCTTTACTTAACGAGGCTGAAGGCTCTTTATTTAATGAGGCTGAAGGCTCTTTATTTAAAAAAGCTGAAGGCTCTTGTGCTGTTACTTTCAGTGACACTTCACCGTTTTTTGTAAATTTAATGGCGTTACCCAGCAAATTAAATAAAATTTGTCTGATCCGCTGGTTATCTCCAATGACAAAGGAAGGCAGTTGTGGATCAATATAAACTATAAAGTCCAGATTATGCTGATCGGCATTGGGAGCAAGCACAGCAACGACTTCATTGACAGTGTGGTGTAAGTCAAAGGTACATTTTTGCAATTCCAGTTTATTGGCTTCAATTTTTGAGAAATCCAGAATATCATCAATCAATGCATGTAAAGATTTTGACGCATCGAGTAATGCCGTGGTGTACTCTTTTTGCTCCTTATTCTGTTTTGTTCCTTGTAAAAGGTGAGCTGTACCAATAATTCCGCTCATCGGTGTACGGATTTCATGACTCATGGTGGCAAGAAAACTGCTTTTGGCTCTGGTGGCCTGTTCGGCCTCCTTTTTGGCCTTGCGCAGCTGTTTGATCATTGAATTCAGGTAAAGCGGCATCATAATCAGAACAAAAATTTGCGCGGTAGAACTGAGCGGGCTGTCAGTCCAGGCATTATCAAGCAGCAGGACAAAATTAAATTCCAGCATAACTAATATCACGGCAGTGAGTAAATATGACAGACCATAACGTGTACCATAGGCAATATAAAGCCAGATATAGATCAGAATAAATTCACTGCCGCCGCCGCCGGTGAGTAAGGCTGAATAAGTGGTACAGGTAAAATCAAAGAATAAAGTAATGTAGCGGCGTATTCTGGATTCAGGGTTGCGGAACAGGTCAAGTCCCAGAATGAGCGTGATGGTGTAAAAAACAAGGGCGAAATTGTAATAGGTCGCACTTGAAATAATAAATTCACCGTTTGACTTACCCAGCCAGATATACAAGGTAATGGCCAGCCCCAGACTAAGACGTACTGCAGCAGAATAAAATTCCTGGGAATGCTTAACGATTGAATAAGGATAAAGTTTCATAAGTAATTTTATTTTCTTGTTTTCTCCCATGCAGTTCTATAGGATAATTTACAGTTACGAATATTCTTACCGATTAGCAGTTGGATGTAAAATAAAAATCATCATTTTACTGCCTATATTTTGCTTTATAATTTTATTGTACAATTCAGGAACGCATGAAACAGGTTAAAATAACACCAGAGACAAAATGCAGTTTTTGTCCTGGCACCCGATGCTGCCAATATGTCACTCAACAAATTGATACCCCTAGAAAAAAAGATGACTTTCAATTAATGCTGTGGCAAATTTCCCATGCCAATGTGGAGTTTTATAAAGATGAAGATGGCTGGTTTCTTATGTTTATTACACCCTGTGAGCACCTGAAAGGCAATGGTCAATGTGGCATTTATGCACAACGCCCGGATATTTGCCGGGAATATTCAAATGATTATTGTGAATATGATTCGCCGGCTGAGGAGGGCTTTGACCTCTACTTTAAGACCTATAATGAGTTGCTGGCTTATTGTCGCAAGCGCTTTAAAAAATGGGATAAACAGCTGAAAAAAATGGAAAAACCAAACTAAATTCCTCTAGTATATAATACCCAGTGAATCTTCTGTTACTCTTCCCTGAGGATTTTATTTCCCCCGGTCTGGCACGACTAACAGATCATCGGCTGCAACACTTGTTATCAGTGAAAAAAATCTGTCAGGGTGGAACACTGGAGGTGGGCCTGATCAATGACAAAATGGGCCTGGGCAGAGTATTATACATTGATCATAAACGTGTGGATTTGCAAGTGCTGCTGGACAGGGAGCCCGTTGCCCCCTTGCCGGTAAATTTAATCCTTGCTCTGCCCAGACCTAAAATGTTTAAACGTATTTTGCAAACAATCAGTGCCATGGGGGTTAAGCAACTGACTTTGATTCATTCAGCCAGAGTGGAAAAAAGTTATTGGCAAAGCCCCTGGCTTGAAGACGAAAAAATACGTCAGCATCTGATTCTGGGGCTGGAACAGGCCAAAGATACGCAACTGCCACAGGTCACCTGCTTCCATCGCTTCAAGCCCTTTGTCGAGGATGTGTTACCTGGATTAGTGTCCGGAACCAGGGCGCTGGTCGCTCACCCTGGCCGGGGTGATTTTTGTCCGGCAGAATCCAGTCAACCGGTAAGCCTGGCAATTGGGCCGGAAGGCGGTTTTAGTGACTATGAAATTGAAAAGTTTACCCAGGCCGGATTGAGTGTCTGTCATCTGGGGGAGCGGATTCTGAGAGTGGAAAATGCCATTCCGGTACTGCTTGGCAGGCTGAATAGGTAATTAATACGTGTTGTGGAGTCTGGTACGCTGTTCCGGGGACGCCGAGAATCCATCCATGGAGGCTTGACTGCAGCATCCATGCTGCAGACACCCCGGAACAGTGTACCAGACTCCACACCACTACCAGCGGCATTTATCCTGTAGGTCGGGTTACGCTGCGCTAACCCGACCTACGATAAAATAGACTCAAAAAATGGAGAAGAGCCATGTATGAAATAAAATTAATGATTATTCATTTTTCCCAGTGGCTGTATCCATGGCTGGGGGAAATTGCTTTGGCAATTATGGCGACGTTGTTAGTGATTTATGGTGAAACTGTAAACCGTATGGTAAAAAGACAGGTCAGTGGTATGCACTTTCTCTTCAGGACTCTGATTTTTATCCTGTTATGCGCTTTTGGTTATGGCGCATTATTGGTGTTTGTCACGCCAATGCTGAGCAAGTGGCTGGCCGCAGTTGGAATGACCTTTCTGGGACCGCTGGTGGTGGGCATTTTTATTATTCTTGGGGTTATTGCAGAGAAAAAAAATCGTATGTAGATTCAACTGATTAATTTTTGCGGCTGCCCTAACTACTACTGCATCATCCATGCTCACTCCCCTTACCTACATCATCATGTAGGCATTATCTCTTTAAAGGTGCTAATGGCCTGGAATGTGCCAACATCCTTTTTTCCAGCTTTGCTATCGGGTTGATAGATAGCCAGTAAATGTTTGATGCCATATTCCTGTGCTGAACTAAGGACTGCCAGATTATCATCAATCAATAGTGTCCGCTTCGGATCATAACGTTCCAAAGCGTCCAGCTTGTTCCAGAAGCGGGTTTCTTCTTTGGGAATACCTAATTGATGAGCACTGATAATTTTATCCAGTAGACCTGATAAGGAGGTTTTTTTCATTTTCAGGTCAAGACTTTTCTGGTGGGCATTGGTGACCAGAACCCGACGTTTACCGGCTTTAGTCAGACTTTCCAGAAAGTCAGTCACAAATGGATGCACCTGGATCAGGTGTTCGACTTCTTCTTTTAACAGGGCAATATCCAGATCAAGCTCGTGTGTCCAGTAATCAAGACAATACCAGTTGATCGTGCCCTCAATGGATTTAAAGCGCGGAATCAGTTCATCCAGTGCTTCCTGTTTGGATAGACCGTTTTTTTCAGCATAGCGCCTGGGCACATGCTCAAGCCAAAAATGGTTATCAAAATGGAGATCCAGCAAGGTACCATCCATGTCGAGAAAAACGCTATCGATTTTGCTCCAATCCAACAAAGCCCTGACCTTCTATTTTCTATTGCAAAAAACTGCTATTATAACCATTTTACTCGTACATATCAGGC
>CBDTVA010000351.1:0-3694 GCA_965363935.1 uncultured Gammaproteobacteria bacterium
TGGCCTGGTTATTATTTAACGCTGGCTGGTTTATTTGTTCTGAATCTATTTCCTGTGCTATGACTTCATGGTCGTTTATTTCATGTGCAATGACTTCATGGTCGTTTATTTCATCAACCTGGGGAGAGTCAGTTAACGGTGCCATTTCATTCAGATTTTGTTCCAGAGCATAATCATCAAAATGAATCTGTGTGGTAATGATTTCCTGTTCTATGCTATCAGTTGTTTCATTTCTATTGTCTGATTCAATATGTTTGACTGCTTCAGTACTGTTAGCTGCTTCATCACTGTTAGTCGATTCATCACTGTTAGCTGAGTTACCACTGCTAGCAGGTTCATGGCTATCGGCCTGAGCAGTTTCAGCAGGTTCTAAACGCTTACTCTGTTCAGCGCTATCAGAATTATTGCTTTGTTCACTGTTATTAGTTTTTTGCTGTGCGTTAACATTCTTTTCGCCAATTACTTTTTTATCAGGCTTGTCTGGCAACTCATTGCCGTTTTGTGGCAACTCTTTTTCCTTTTTGACCTGGGTTTTCCTGATCAAGTGTTTATCAGCCTGATGCTTAAAAGCAGACTTAAAATTTTCAGTATTTTTATTAGCAAAAGAATCAATAAGCAATGCCTGTCCAGTCAGGTCAGCAGAGCTTTTTTGCAATTTCGGGTTAATATTTAATAAGGTAGCTGTTTCCATTTCTCATACGCCAAATAAATAACTTATGATTAGAAATGCAACACTCGTACCAATTTATGATTTCTTCTAAATATTATGATAATTAAAGAGATAGGCCTGTTTTATAGAAAGAGCTTATAGAAACAGTTTTTTGCCACACAAAGGCGATGAGTTTAATTGGAGAGGAGATATTCTATAGTGCTAAACAAAATCACAAAGAGAAAAAATATAGATAGCTATTTCCAAGCTACTTATCGTGACTGGAATTGAGTTTTCGATGAAATAGAGCCTGATTGTACTCATCAACCAGTTTCTGCTCATTTTTATTTTTTACAACCTGTTCTTCAGATATATATTTTTTTGTCACCGTATTATAAATTCTTTTTTTATTGTGTTTATCCATCCAGAGCTGCTTTTTTCCTTCACAGATTTTTTTTTGTTGCTGGATCTGCAACAACATGTTTTCAATACTACGGTTCAGGTTATTCATAAACATCAGAGTATCTTGCAAACGATGGCTGCCCACACCCTGTCGGGACAGATCCATAATTTGCCGATTATAGCCTTCCCGGTAGCTGTACAACTTTTGCAATTGATTTTCCAGTTGCTGAACTTTGGACTGGCACTGGGAATAAATTACTGCAGATTGCTGCTCCTGCTTTTCCGCCAGGTGATTGACGGGTTTCATTCGTTGAGACTTGGATTTTGGCATTTGGGATTTCAGTTATTACTGTTTATACACATTGGCAGAGGCCGCACCGGGCGTGACTGCAGGCTGCATGGTATTAATGACCTGTTGTTTTGCAGTCGGTTGTGTCATTACAACATTCAGATCATGCAGACTGCCTTCAAGGTTCATGGCAGTATTCATTCCCTGGTGTAAAAAATCCATAAGCGATGGCTGCATTTCAATGGCTTCATCAATGTTTCTTTCCGTACCATAAGTATAGGCACCAACATTGATTAAATCACGGTTTTGCTGATAGGTTGAGTAAATTTGTTTAAAACGTCTGGCCATGTCCAGATGAGCATCATCGGTGATTTCAGTCATGACACGACTGATGGATGCTTCAATATCAATGGCTGGATAATGCCCTCTTTCAGCCAGTTCCCGTGACAGAACAAGGTGTCCGTCCAAGATCGCTCTGGCCGCATCAGCGATGGGATCCTGTTGATCATCCCCTTCCGTTAAGACCGTATAAAACGCAGTAATTGATCCACCGTCTAATTCGCCATTCCCGGCTCGTTCTACCAGGGCGGGCAGTTTGGCAAATACCGATGGCGGGTAGCCTTTGGTGGCCGGAGGTTCACCGATTGCCAAAGCAATTTCACGCTGCGCCTGAGCAAAGCGAGTTAAAGAATCCATTAGCAGTAACACGTGTTTACCCTGATCGCGAAAATTCTCAGCAATGCTGGTGGCAACCTGAGCACCGTGCAAACGCATCACCGGAGACTGATCGGCAGGAACAGCCACCACCACCGAACGAGCCATACCTTCCGGACCAAGAATGTTTTCTATAAATTCCTTAACCTCACGACCCCGTTCACCAATCAGCCCGACAACGATAACGTCCGCATCAGTAAATTTGGTCATCATACCCAGCAGTACACTCTTACCCACACCACTGCCCGCAAACAAACCCATTCGCTGACCACTTCCTACCGTTAGTAAGGCGTTAATGGCGCGCACACCAACATCCATTGGAGTGCTGATAGGCTCTCTGGACAATGGATTAATAATCTTGCCTGTTAAGGGTGCAGTATGAGTATTTTTCAGTGGTCCTTTATCATCCAGAGGTTTGCCCGAGCCATCGATCACTCGACCCAGCAGCACATCACCAACGGGCACCTGATAACTGCTGGCGGTAGGAATCACCCTTGCATTGGGTAAAATGCCGCTGAGACTTCCGGTAGGCATCAGATAGAGTTTATCTCCGGCAAACCCCACAACCTCTGTTTCGATAAACTGTTTATCAACACCTTCCACCAGGCAGCGGTCACCAATTGCCGACTGACAGCCAACTGCTTCCAGTGTCATGCCCACCATGCGGGTTAGCTTGCCTTCAACAATCGGTGTTAAGGGATTATTTTCAATAGCTGCACAGCAATTTTTCAGGCGTTGTACCCATTGTGAAGAATAGTCAAATGAATCGCTATACGCGGGTTCAATTGTCATTTTACATCCTCACCCGGGTCACTATTATCAAGCTCAGAGCTATTATCAGGCTCAGGGCTGTTATCAGGCTCAGGGCTGTATTGCTTTTCTGCTGCCCTATCACTTGTTCTTTCACTATCCGAACGTTCACTGCCAAGGATTCTGGCGGCAATTTCTGCAAGGCGGGTTTCAATGGTTGCATCAATCTGTGAAGCTTCTGTTTCAATTCGGCAACCGCCCCGGGTAAGTACCGGTTCTTCAACCACAGACCATAACTCCTCGCTATGTCCGTTATCACTGGCAGCCGGGCTTTCTGAAGATAATTGCAGATTTTCCCGGACAATTTCAGCGTCGGCAGGATGTAGATACACTTTTATTTTTTTTGCCCCTGAAGGTAATGCGGAAATCGCTTCTTTGATAACCGCCACAATTTGTCCCCGATTGATATTAATTTCCCGGCGAATAATTTGTTTAGCCGTTGCCATAGACAGAGCCAGTAATTCCTCCTCAACTGTCTGATTCACCTGTTCCAGAGGCTGCGCCAGAAATTGCATTACCTGGGCAAAGCGCTTGACCACCAGAGCAACTTCGTTCTGCCCGTCCTGTACTCCCTGCTGCCTGCCTTCTTCAAGCCCCTGTTGAAAAGCAGCTTTATATCCTTCATCCTTACCCAGTTGTAAGCCTTCTTCATAAGCCTGTTTTTGCAAGTCTTCCAATTGTCTGGCAGTTACCATACCTGCCTGTTCCTGCCTTTGCTGTTGACGGGATATGACATTGGGCGCTTGCCAACGCTCGTAGGCTGTTTGACTCTCACCGGAAATGACTTTGCTCGGACCTTTTTCAAACCCCTTATTCAACTCTTTATTCAA
>CBDTVA010000352.1:0-3688 GCA_965363935.1 uncultured Gammaproteobacteria bacterium
TAGGATAGGTGTCATTAAATTCTTGTAAGAATTCGTCACTGGCGGTGACAATGGGTGCAGACAGCGTTAAATAACCCGCGCTGAGCAGCGGGAGAAGGAGTCTTTGAGTAAGACTTCGTCTAGATTCAAGGTGAGAAGACATTGGGTTTTTCCTCAGTTAGGATGATTTCTTATCGTCCCGTTTTTAGTTATTAGTTAGGTTAACGGCATTTACAGGTATTCAGGTTTTGCGTCATGAAAAACTTGTATCATGTGCGAGGGAGTATTTGCAGGTATAACTTGAAAATGATGGTCAAAACGATCTATCTGGCAATACTCCCTTACCGAACACCCAGATATCTAAGACCACTTTTGCATCTTATTGGATAGAAATAGTAAAAACCATTCGGGAATCCCCTATCTTCATAGGGGGTATGCCAGGTTTTGACAGAAGCTACCGGATACACAGGAAAAGAAGATAATGATATAAGAAGATCACCACAAGAGCCGCCAGAGTAAAACACACTCTCAAAATGCACACCTGTACTTTAAGCCGGGGGGGATATCTAGATTAATAGAAAGTTGCTATTAAAAAGGATATTCATAAAAAAATCAAATAGATAGGAGTTTTTGCAATACTGATAATATCCATGTATACTTTTTTTATGAATTTTGGTTTGTGTAATTAATTAAAATGTTAAATAAAACACTATCCTGTTTTTGGCTGTTACTATTTTGTACTCAGACTGTTCTGGCGGGTATTGATGTGCATTATGGACAACAAACGGATACTTATATTGATATTGGACATCATTATATTGACGATCATAATGTTGAAAATCACTGCAATTTTGTTTCTGCTAATGGCGGCAAAACGGAAAATGACAAAACGACCGAGTCTGAACTTCATCATCATGCCTGTGATGGTCACATAGTTTCATTTCTTTTTGAAAATAACCTCTATTCGGGGGTAAATTATTTACCTTCAACTGAAACTTTTATTTATTTTATCAACCTTCATTCAATTACCGTCTTAGCTTTTTTCAAACCTCCAATTTTTTCATAACTGCGTTTATCCGTTATCCAGACACTGATTTAGTTAGTTTACAGATTTATCTTTATCTGTTTGTCACCTAAAGATCATGACCTGTATTCCAGGAAAAATAAACTGCTTCAGTGACTTTTTATCAATTCAATACTTTTGCAACAAAGACAGAATGTCGTTATGAAAATATCTACCGTATCTGCAGTGATCAGTGCACTGTTTATGTGCCAATGTCTAACTTTTCAGAATGCCAGAGCAGATTTGCCTGAATCTGCTTCGGTGAAAGTGGCACAATCACGAATAACGCAGAGCAAACAGTGGGCACAATGGATTTTATCTCAGGTGAGCGCATTACCCTCAACTCAGGCAATAGAAGCAGGAACCCGAGTGGCTGATGAACAGAGAATTGCGATGCAGCAACCCTTGTTTAATCCTGAGTTGAATGCTTTTTATACTGATAAGGATGATGAAGAGTATGGTGTTGTATGGTCTCAGACAATTGACTGGTTTGATAAACGTTCTGCAAATTCCAGATTGGGCCAGGTGGATTATGAACTTTTGACATTGGACAAACTACAGCAGACTGAAAATAAATTAGCCCGGGCCCTGTTTGCCTACATTGAATATTCTACGGCAAAACAACTCCTTGATATTGCAAAAAAACAAGAAAATTTACTGGCTCAGTTATCAGCAAATCTAAAAATAAGAGAAGATGCAGGTGATATTGAGCTTATTGATGCTGAAATGGCTTATCTGTCTCTATCAGAAAACTTACAACACATTAGTCTGACTCAGATTCGCTATAAAAAAGCCTCAGCCAGTTTGGAAAAAGCACTCAATGTTCATACCATTCCAGCTTTCCCGGCTGCATCTGTATGGGAGAATGATTTGGCTGATATTGAAACTTTAGAATACATTGAAAAAGGCTTAAACATCCAATATGCCCGGAAACAAATTGAGCAATCAATTGCTCAGGCAAAAATTGCCCAACTGGATAAAAAAGTTAACCCGACAGTCGGTCTGGGAGCCGGACGTGATGGGGATGAAAACACCATACTTTTTGAAATATCAGTGCCATTAAATATCAGAAATAATTTTTCATCTCAATACCGAGCCTCATTACACAAAGTGTCCCAATCTGAGCTTGAATTATTGGCAAAACGACGCGTCCTGGAACAGGAAATTAACTTAGGGCTGGAAAATTACCAATATCTGAAAAAGCGTGCCTCACTGTGGCGAAAACTGACCGGCAAGCGTCTTAATAACAGTCAAAAGCTGCTTACAAAACAGTGGCAAAGCGGTGATGTCACAACATCAGATTATCTTTTTTCCCTGCAACGAAGATCAAACTCTCTGGTAGCAAATATTGAACTTAACAGTGAAATGAAAAAGGCATGGGTGGAGTGGTTACTGGCAACCAGCCAGCTCAGATCCTGGCTGAAGAATTTGTGAGTATTAAATTGTAAGAATACTTTTACTGTCTGAAATAGCGTATTTTCAGTCCCAAAATAATTAATAGAGCAAAAAAATGTTATCGTTAAAAACAAATGTAAAACATGAAATAAACAAAAAATCCGATTTTTCTGCAAAATCAGTGTTTTTAACTATTCTGTTGGCCGTGACTTTGGCTAGCTACGTTAATGCTGAATCTCAGAAGCATGACCATAAAGAACATGATGTTTCAAAATACAGTGAAAACGCTGCACACCAGCATGGTGATCATGAATCTGAGAATGATGAAGTACTTTATTCAGAAAAAGATGATCATTCATATGAAGTAGATAATGAAGCTGGGCATGGTCATGAAGAGATCGGTTTGGTTAAATTAACGGCTGAACAACAACAGATGGCTGATATCAAAGTTGAAACCGTTGCAATTAAAAAAAACATTAACCAGATAATTTCTGCTCCGGGTGAAGTGGTCAATGATCTTTACCATACAACTCTCTTATCGACACAGGTTAATTCAAAGGTATTGAGTCGCCAGATTGTCCTTGGACAACATGTTAAAAAAGGTGATGTGATAGCGGTTTTATACAGCATAGATATAGCCACGGCTCAAAGCCAGCTTAAGTTATCAACGGCTGAATGGCAAAGGGCAAGGAAACTGGGTAAAAAAACAGTTGGGGAAAAACGTTTTATTGCGGCAAGGACTGATTTTGAAAAAGATAAATCGAGGTTACTGGCCTATGGCTTAAATAGGAATTTACTGCAACAGTTCTTAGCGGGTAAAAATCCTTATAAATCCGGTCAATATCCAGTTCTGGCACCTCACGACGGAGTGATTCTGGAAGATAACTTTCAATCAGGGCAATACTTACCCGCTGGTAGTGCAATTGCCTTGCTGGTCAATGAAGATCAAGTCTGGATCGAAGCCTTATTAGCACCTGAAATTGGTCAGCATATTCCTGTTGGAACAAACGCCAGAGTCGTTTTCGAACAAAAAACATTTAATGCCCGGGTGATTCATGATAGTCATGCTATTGATGAAATTACCCGTACTCGAAAAATTCGTTTGAGCATAGAAAATAAGGATCACCTGCTTCATGCAGGATTGTTTGCCAGGGTTTTGCTTGAATTACCCATAGAAGATCAGGTCATTTTATTGCCGGAAACTGCCTTAATGCGTTCGTCAGATGGTGACTGGATCGTTTTTATTGAGCA
>CBDTVA010000353.1:0-3672 GCA_965363935.1 uncultured Gammaproteobacteria bacterium
GCTTCATGTAGATAGCCGCAATTACGACAGCGCCAGGTAACGGTTCCTGCTCGTTTGAAGACCCGTCCGGCTTGCAGGTTATCAGCCAGATCGCTATAGCGCTTGCCGTGTTGCTTTTCGGCAATGGCAATGGCTTCATAAGCCTGAGCAATTTCTTCAAAACCTTCCTCACGGGCAACCTTGGCAAACCCTGGATACATATCAGTCCATTCATGTTCTTCGCCGCTTGCGGCTTCACGAAGGTTTTCCAGTGTGGAGCCAATTTTTCCGGCCAGAAAAGTTTCGGTAATTTCTACTTCCCCGCCTTCCATAAACTTATAAAAACGTTTGGCATGTTCTTTTTCCTGGGCTGCCGTTTCTTCAAAAATATGAGAAATTTGCACCAGACCTTCTTTTTTGGCCACTCCTGCATAATAGGTGTAGCGATTTCTGGCCTGTGATTCACTGGCAAATGAAATTAACAGGTTCTTCTCAGTTTGAGTCCCTTTGATACTTTTTGACATGGCTTACTCCAGAATAATAAATAACGTCTTTCCCTCTACATTGAAAATGAAGAGGGAAATCTTGAAATAGAATCAATTAAAATAGGCTTGCAAATCATCGGCACCACCAATCAATTTACCATCCATAAAGATCTGTGGAGTGGTATGCGCACCACTGAAAGCGGTTAATGAACGGCTGGTGATCGATTGATTCAATTCAACTTCCTCAAAAGGCAATCCCCTGGCATTCAGTAATTCTTTAGCACGGGTACAATGTGGGCAGCCTTTACGGGTAATAATGGTCACAGTAGGTAATGCTCTGGCCTCAGGATTGATATGCTTTAATAGCGTATCCGCATCGGATACACCAAACGGGTCACCTTCAACTTCAGGCTCAATAAACATTGTTTCTATCACCCCATGGTTAACAATCATAGCATATCGCCAGGAACGATCACCAAACCCCAGATCACTTTTATCGACCAGCATGCCCATAGCTTTTGAAAACTCACCGTTGCCGTCCGGGAGCATGGTAATATTATCAGCACCTTGATCCTCCTGCCAGGTATTCATAACAAAGGTATCATTTACAGACAGGCAGTAAATGTCATCAATGCCATTGTCTTTAAAAACCGGATGCAATTCGTTGTATCTGGGCAGATGGCTGGATGAACAGGTTGGTGTGAATGCTCCGGGCAGGGCAAAAACCACCACTTTTTTATTATCAAACAGCTCTTTGCTGGTGACATCCACCCATTCGCTGTTTTGACGGGTTTTAAAAGTAACTGATGGAATGCTTTGGCCTTCACGATTTTCTAACATAATGTTGCTCCGCTGAATATTAAATGTTTGTTGTGGTAAATCCTGGAAACAGTTTACTTAAGATGTTAATATTAATAAAATGAATTAATTAGAATGTTATGATAGAAAAAAACGATTATTGCAGATTTGAGGTTTTTAGAGTGACAGTTTACGGGAGTGCAGTATGAGGTTACCCAGTCTGAAACATCTTCATTATCTGGTCAGTGTGCACAAATACCAGCATTTTGGTGCTGCGGCCAAAGCCTGCTTTGTCAGTCAGTCGACACTGAGCAGCGGTATTGCGGCCCTGGAAAATGTTTTAGGGGTCCGGTTAATAGAGAGGGATAATAAAAAAATCCTCTTCACTCCTCTGGCTGAAGAGGTTGTCCGGCAGGCGCAACATATTTTGCTCGGAGTTGAGGAGTTAACTGAGCAGGTTAAGCGCTATGCCAAGCCCTTTGGCGGTACTTTAAAGCTGGGTGTCATACCCACCATTGCGCCATTTCTTATTCCCCAGTTGTTAATGATGGTCAAGCAGGAATTTCCTGAACTGAAAGTATTTGTACGGGAAGAAAGAAGTAATATTGTTCTGCAACAGCTCAATGAGGGTGAGCTGGATCTGGTTCTTCTGGCCTTACCTTATCCGGCGACCGGAGTGGTGATGAAAAGTTTTTATGAAGATCGTTTTTATTTTGCCCAGCATAAAAATTCACAATTAAACGTCGGAGATTTAACGGATGACTACTCCAATCTGGCCGATCATACGATATTGTTGCTGGAGGATGGCCATTGTATGAGAGATCATGCCTTATCTGCCTGTCACCTTGAACGTTCGGTAAAAATTAATTCATTTGCGGCCACTAGTCTGCATACTGTGGTGCAGATGGTCAATAATGATCTAGGGGTGACGTTTTTACCGGAAATGGCCATAGCATCGGGGATCTTAAACGAGACTGATATTGAAATCTGCCAATTGCCTGACCGGGATAATGATTATAGGGAAATTGGTTTTGCCTGGCGTGCTCAATCCAATCGAACTGAAGAATTTGAGCAATTATTTGCTCTGGTGAAACGACAAATTTTGCACTATTTACCAAAGCGAACCTGATGCTGAATAGTTGCACCCGCATGCATGGGAATGACCTAACCCGGACGAGCTGGATAAGTCTCTTATACAATAATATTTATTTCTTTGTATAAATGTATTAAATATTATTGGTAAGAGACTAAAGATACAGCAACACCTCAAGGAGGGGTTCCAATGTGTGAAGTGCTGCTATAATTTTTATAATATATTTTATTTATAAGTTAATATATAGGAATAATCTTATTTTTATACTGGAATAGTCTTATTTTTATACAGGAATAGTCTTATGTTTCTATCGCTATATACGTAGTTTTAACCCTGCAATCTTGAAAGCATTTCTGCGAAAATTGACTTTTAACAAACAGAAGCGCAATACACCCTTTTCAGGTCATACATTTACTATTCCCAGGCTATCTACAGTGTATTTTAGCTGATCTAAATGACGCAATTTTCATTTTTTCATTGTAAAGTAGCAGTGAGTTTCCTATCCTTAAACATAAAGTATATGAGAAAAGCCTGACATCAGTACGTACAAATCAGACTGAAAGGCTATGCTGCCGTAAGTCTAACTACCACCTGAACATGGCAAATCATATATTGACCTTATTCTATTGATTTTCCAATCAGGACTCCCATAGTCTAATGAATAAGCAATCACTTCTATTATTTCATAATTGGAGGTACATCATGGAAATGGCAAGCACACTGGTTAAATATCTCGCTGACAACGAGCTTTCATACGATAAACTTTCACATCCTTACACCACAAACAGCCTGGCGACGGCAAAAGCTGCCCATATACCTGGTAACGCAATGGCAAAGTCTGTCATCCTTGAAGATGAACAGGGTTATGTTATGGCGGTGGTTCCTGCTACACAACATGTAAAAATCAGAGAAATTAACATGTTACTTAACCGCCATCTGGGACTTGCCACCGAGTCTGAGCTGGGATCGTTATTCAATGACTGTGAACTGGGAGCCATTCCGCCCGTAGGTCAGGCTTATGGATTGCAAACCGTCGTTGATTACAGCCTCGACGACTGCGAAGATGTCTATTTTGAAGCAGGTAATCATGAAGATATTATCCATGTAAATTGCAGCACTTATAACGAGCTAATGAAAAATTCAGAGCACGCTGTTATCTGCATGCATTGAGCTATTTATCATCACTATGAATCGTTTTCAGGGATGAATCGATTCATTCACCTTTCTATTCCTCTTCAAATAGATCACCCCTGAAGCATCAATAAAACCTAACCCGGACGAGCTGGATAAGTCTCTTATACAATAATATTTATTTCT
>CBDTVA010000354.1:0-3668 GCA_965363935.1 uncultured Gammaproteobacteria bacterium
AAATCTGGAAAGCACCTGATCTTTCTTTTATTGCACAGAATGTTGGAAAAACACGCCGGGAAAACTGCGGTGCCTGCCATTTTTATGGTGGCGGCGGAGATGGTGTTAAACACGGTGATCTTGATTCTTCCATGACTAACCCTGACAGGCAGCTGGATGTACACCTGAGTGTTGACGGTCTCAATTTCACTTGTAGCGAATGTCACACCACAGATGGACATGATGTCAAAGGCAGCCGTTATAATATAGTGGCTAAAGATACTCACGGTATTGATATACCCGGCCGCGATGACCAAAGTCGGGCGACTTGCGAATCCTGTCATGGAATGACTCCCCATCCAGCGACAATCAATAATAAAATTAATGATCATACGGACAAGGTGGCGTGCGTAACCTGCCACATTCCCACCTATGCACGCGGAGGAATTGCTACAAAAATGTGGTGGGACTGGTCTACTGCAGGAAGAAAAGATGCCGATGGTAAGCCCATTAAAATGAAAAACAAGAAGGGACAGGTCACTTATTTAACCAAAAAAGGAAATTTTACCTGGGGACAGGATCTGGTACCGGAATATGACTGGTTATCCGGTGAGATAAAGTACAAACAACTTGATGAAAAAATCGATCCGACTCAAATTGTAGCATTGAATACCTTCTCAGGTTCCTATAATGATCCTGGCGCACGCATCTGGCCTTTTAAAGTTATGCGCGGTAAACAACCCTACGACAAGGGCAATAATACCCTGGCTCTATTGCACCTGTTTGGTAAGGACAAGGAAGCCTATTGGAAATCCTTTAACTGGAATGCCTCCATCAAATCGGCTATGCAAGAGGCAGAGGCAAACTATAGTGGAGAATTCGGTTTTATTGAAACCACACTACACTGGCCTCTGGCACATATGGTAGCACCCAAGGAGCAGTCTCTGTCCTGTGATGCCTGTCATAGCAAAGAAGGTCGCCTGGCAAACTTGACTGACTTTTATCTGCCTGGGAGAGACAACAATAAACTACTGGATTTAATTGGCTGGCTTGCAGTTCTGGGAACCCTGGGCGGTGTATCCCTGCATGGACTGGTTCGCTACTTCTTTGCGAGAAAAAGAGTTGCCAAAAAAAGGAGCAACAAATAATGTCTCATGTAATTATGTACAAAGGCTTCGAACGATTCTGGCACTGGAGTCAGGCCGTATTGATACTGATCCTGTTGTTTACCGGATTTAATATACATGGTACCCATCAGTTTTTTAGCTTTGAGCAAGCTGTTGATATACACGTTATATCGGCCTGGCTTTTGATGGGCTTATGGGTCTTTGTTATTTTCTGGCACCTGACCACCGGGGAATGGAAACAGTATCTCCCATCCAGTGCCAATAAGATTATTGCTATGATGAAGTTTTATGCGTTAGATATATTTCTTGGCGGTGGACATCCGCATCACAAAACCCGCAAGGAAAAACTCAATCCCATGCAGCGGATGGCCTATCTATCCTTGCATCTTGTCATTTCACCAATCATCTGGCTCAGTGGCCTGCTTTATCTGTTTTATCCTTACTGGGATATTATTGGTATAGGAAGCTGGAGTCTGGGTAATATTGCCCTGATTCATACTGCTGCGGCATTTGCATTATTGACTTTTTTGGTTGTCCATCTGTATCTGGCACTCACAACCAGCGAAGAACCATTAGGCTATCTCAAAGCTATGATTAGCGGATACGAAAAAGAATAAAATAATTTTTTACATTAACTTTTTACACTAATTACTTACCTTAGTGATGGAGTATAATATGAATCGGTCAGCACAGACTTTTGTCCTTTTTCTGATATGTCTGATGATAGTGTCCAGTCAGTCAGTTTTTGCCGCCAAGGTAACTCTTGATTCATCCAGTTGGGGACTGGAAGAAGGTAAAGCCTGTGTTGAATGTCATGCTAAATCTTCTGCGGGGTTGACTCATCAATGGAAAAACAGTGCTCATGCTCAGGCAAATGTTAACTGTCTGGACTGTCACCAGGCTTATGAAGATGATGCTGATGCCATAGAACACGAAGGCAGCATAATTGCGACGATTGTGTCCCCTAAAGATTGTGGCCGCTGTCATAATACTGAATTTAAGCAGCAGAAAGGTTCAGTACATACAAAAGCGCTTTCTATTATCAACAATCGTATGCCGATACTGGCAGAGCACTTTGGCAGTCTTTCCATAAATGATGCTGGTTGTGCAAAATGTCATGGTTCAAAAGTCAAGGTAAGGGGGGATGGTACTCTTGATCCTACTACCTGGCCCAATTCCGGTATTGGTCGTCTCAATCCGGATGGTTCTTCAGGTTCCTGCTCGGCCTGTCATGGTCGTCACCAGTTTTCCAAAGCACAGGCTCGTGAGCCCGGAGCCTGCACCTTTTGCCATTCCGGGCCTGACTCACCAGACAAAGATGTTTATGAGACATCCAAACACGGTATGATGTATGAAGCCCATAAAGATGAAATGAATATGACCAGTGATAGCTGGGTCGCGGGTAAAGACTATTCTGCTGCTCCTACTTGCGTTAGCTGTCATATGGGTGCTGCAGGAAAAATGAAGTCCACCCATGACATTGGTATGCGTGATGCGTGGAATCTTAATGCCGCCGTTTCGACTCAACAATATCTGGTTATTTTTGAAGATGGCGATAAACGTGAACTATCAACCTCAGATCCCATTCCCCGCAAAGGTGAAAGTATTTCTAAAATGGACGGCAGCATGGGTCAGGTTAAGGCTGTTGCCTCGCCCAAACGGCGTCGCAGTGCCATGCTCAAAACCTGTCTTGAATGCCATAGTAAAAACTACGCTAACGGCGCAATGAATCAGTTTGACAATGTGATTGAATTGTACAATGAGAAATATGCCAAGCCATCACGGGATATTATGCAGGCACTGTATGCTGATAATTTGATTACTCCCTTACCTTTTGATGAACCTCTGGAGATCACCTACTGGAGTCTTTGGCACAGAGGTGGAACGCGTGCTCGTCATGGTGCGGCTATGGCCAGTCCCAGTAATATCTGGGAAGGAATGGTTGATGTTGCGACGCTTTTTTATGGACAGTTCCTGACTCAGGTACGTGAAGTTGCCGGCCCGGAAAAAGGCGACTCATTGATAAAACGATATATCAATGAATCGGATCATCATAGCTGGTTAAATAATCCTGATAAAATGAGCCCTGTCCTGGGTTATGGGAAAGGTAGTAGTAATGAAAATTAATGATCTGCTGCCCAGCTTTATTACCCGCCATGTGTTGTTTGCCCTACTCATTGGTGGTATAGGTGGTATTGGTTTTATTCTGTTTCTCACAGAATTTGACCATTACACCAGTACCGAGGAATTTTGCACTGCCTGTCATTCGATGGAACTTGTAGCAGAGCCGTATCGAAATTCAGCACATTATAAACCTGAATCCGGGGTCCGGGCAAGTTGCGGTGATTGCCATGTATCAGAAGGTGTTCTGGCCGCCACCTGGGATCATTTTATGGGTAGTAAAGATTTATACAAACAATTGTTTGGCCCTGATTATGATGATCCGGTCGTCAATGCATTGCATCTTCCGGGGGCAGCATTTGATGCGCGGAAGTGGTTAAAAAAAAGAGATTCAGCTACCTGTAAACGCTGTCATGTAAATGAAGCAATCTATGGGGACCG
>CBDTVA010000355.1:0-3666 GCA_965363935.1 uncultured Gammaproteobacteria bacterium
AGGCGAACGTTATATTTGTTTGCATGGACAATATCGGTTAACGGCCAATAAAAGTGGCTATCAGCCATTGGAAAAAATGCTTAAAATCAGTTCAACAAATAATACCTTTGCTTTTACCATGCAGGAAAAGCCTGGAATAGTACAGTTTAATATTTTACCTGACAGTATAAATGAAGTGTTTATTGATAATGTTCTGTTTGGAAATAATATTGACCAGGGTGGCGAAGCTATTAAATATGAAATTGAAAAGGGAAAACATCGTTTAAAAATAATTAATCACAGATATAAAATATTAGAACAAATCGTTAAAATTGAAGGAAAGGAAATTTATCAACAATTTGATATGGTACTGGAACCTAATTGGGGTACTGCCAGGATATCCAGTATTCCAGATAATGCAAGTATTAAAATATATTCTGAATCAGAAAAAAATAATTATAAAAAGAATGAATCAATAAATCATAAAGAATATTCTACACCACTTGAAATTGAGCTGCTGGAAGATAAATATAAAGTTATTCTTGAGAAAGAAAAATATAAAGCAAAAGAGATACCTATTAATGTGAAAGCAGGTGATTCATTGCAACTTGAAAATATTCAACTGCAACCGGAAGATGCACTACTTAAAATAACTTCAAAACCTGACAATAGCATTATTCGTATTGATGGACAATATTATGGTAAAACGCCACAATCAATAAAAGTTTCACCCTATATTGAACATACACTTGAAGTGAGTTTATCAGCATATGAACATCAAACAGAGGTGTTTAAATTAGAACCTGAAGAAGTTAAAAATCTGAATGTGGAACTTGAAACTAAAACTGGTGTGGTCTATATAACCAGCTCACCTAAACAGGCTAAATTATATCTTGATGGAAAATTACAAAAAAAATCCTCTGGAAAATTTACCCTTAATAGAAAAAATCACACTCTTACAGTAAAAGCTAAAGGTTATAAAAGTCAGACAAAAAAATTGAATGCAAGCAGTTATAGTAAGAAGATAAGCTTTCACCTGGAAAAAATCGCTTCAGGTCATTCAGTGCACAATAATAATCGCAACATAAATAAAAATTCAACCCCGTCTGTTTCTGTGATTAAAAAAAATTATATCAACTCAATTGGCCAGGAAATGATCCTGTTACAAGCTAATACTATAACCATGGGTTCGGCAAAAAATGAAATAGGCAGACGCTCTAATGAACGGGAACATAAAGTTAAATTAAGCCGATCTTTTTATCTTTCGGATAAAGAAATAAGTAATAAACATTATAAACAGTTTAAAGCATCTCATGATTCAGGGATGGTTTCGGGACAGTCATTGAATACCGGAAATCAACCTGTGGTAAATATTACCTGGAATGAAGCAGCTAAATTTAGCAACTGGCTGAGTAAGCAAGAAGGCTTAACGCCATTTTATAAAGAAATAAATGGAAAGTTGCTAGCAATTGATTTAAAGGGGAAAAATAATGGTTATAGATTACCTTTTGAAGCGGAATGGTCGTATGCTGCACGAGGTAAGCAGCAGAAAAAATATCCCTGGTCCGGACAATATCCACCGCAAACAATCAGTGGTAATTTTGCTGACGAATCAGCACGTTCTCAGGTATCAGTGGTAATTAATGACTATAATGATCACTATAGAGTTTCTGCACCCATTGGAAGTTATAAGAAAAATAAATACGGTTTTTTTGATTTGGGCGGTAATGTATCAGAGTGGTGTCAAGATTATTATGCCCCCTACTCCGGATTTTCCAGTTCCGGATCAATAGAATTAAACCCAACCGGACCAGAGAGCGGAAACCATAAAGTCGTCCGTGATTCAAGCTGGAAAGATTCATCAATAACAGAATTAAGACTGAGCTACCGCAACTATAGTAAAAAATCAGCTAATGATATTGGCTTTAGAATCGCCAGGTATGCACAATGAAAGTGTACTCTATGAAATGTAATATTATAAAACTTATGATTTTTTTTATTGTTTCATGCAGTTTTGTCAGACCAGTCAATTCTGCGGACAGTAGACAGACAATTTTGCAAATATCAAAAAATGAACTGCTTACTAATCAAAGGGAAGAGCCCTCAGCGAGTAGTAAAAAGCCCTCAGCGAGTAAAAAGTCCTCAACTGGTATGAAAAAAAATTCAAAAGTATCTCCATATAAAAAGCCAGCGAAATTTATTCCAAGTGAAAAAATAAAAGCCGATTCTTCAGTCCCCTTTCCTGTTGATATATGACAATGGTAGCAAATCATGCATAGTAGAAAAAATATTCCGGGCGAATTTATCTATCAAATTTTTTCCCTGTTAATTGCTTTCATTATTGTTCATGCGGTGTACATTTCAATTATCAGACCACAGGCGGATGCCTTTATAGAACAGGAACATAAACAAATGCTTTCTGATCCCTCTTACATTCAAAAACGTAATTTCTATGTGGTGATAAGGGACTATGAACAGGAAACGTGTTTTATATTAATGTTTTGGGCATTAGCGATTATGACCTACAAGGGCTTATCTTCATGGCGACAGGATAAATTACTGGATAGAGATTTATTGAAATTACCCATTGATTTACCTATTGGGCCCGAAGATACAAAAGACCTGTTAAAACGGATCCAGAATATACCAGATAAAATTCATCATTATCTTTTACCCAGAGCTCTAAAGATCACCATACAACGCTTTGCAGCAACGAAAAATGTTCATGATTCTGCCACTGCGATGAGAGATGTCTGTGAATCAGAGTCGCAAAGGCTGGAGTCTGAATTATCAATTATTCGCTATATTGCCTGGGCCATTCCCTCGGTAGGTTTTATTGGCACTGTGCGAGGAATTGGAGATGCCTTGTCTCAGGCAAATCGTGCTATGGAAGGAGACATCACCGGCGTTACTGAATCATTGGGTGTGGCTTTTAATTCAACTTTTATTGCCCTGGTAATTTCCATAGTCTTGATGTTTTTTATTCATCAACTGCAATTATTACAAGAACGCCTGGTACTGGATTCAGAGAACTATTGTGATCAGAACCTGATTTCACGCTTAAAAAGTTAAATGAAAAAAAAGCAGCGAAACATATCATCCTTTAATTTATCGTTCCTGGATATTATGTTTTGTGGTTTTGGGGCGGTGGTATTATTAGTTCTTATTATTAATTCCAATGCAATTAGTGATAATAAAAAGAAATATGCAGACCTGACATCGGCAGTGAATAGTGTCAAACAAGAAACAAAAGCGGCTGAGCTTTACCATCGTAATTTACAAAACAAACTGTTGAAAAAAAGTGAGCAGTCAGAAAAAACACAAATCGATCTGCAGCAGATCAATACAATAATATCGGAACTGAAACAAAAAAAACAATTTGATGAAGAGCAAACTCTGGCCCTACGACATAATATCAATGCACTGCAAAATGATATAAAAAAAATTGCTGAAAATACCAGGATACAAAAGCAGACAATAACATCATCACTCAGGAAACAAGGCAACAAAGTCCGAAAATATGAGGGTCAGGGGAATCGTCAATATTTAACCGGTTTGAAATTAGGCGGTAAGAGAGTCTTAATATTAATTGACAGTTCTGCATCTATGCTGGATGAAACTATAGTCAATATTATTGTGAAACGGAATTTATCTGATAAGGTAAAAAAAGCGGCAAAAAAATGGCAG
>CBDTVA010000356.1:0-3653 GCA_965363935.1 uncultured Gammaproteobacteria bacterium
TAATAAAGAAAAAATTATAATTTTGGTTGATTTTTAAGACAGTATCTTATTCGTTCAGCAAATCTGCTAAGCACTTTACTCATTATTCAATAAGTTGTATTTGATTATTATTAACAAGGTTCTTTTTTCAGCATGCTTTACTTCCTGCGCCTATTTGCACTCGCCTGTTCGTCAAGTAAAATGAAACAATCAGACGAGACTTTGCCTCTTAGGGATATGGGCATTTGTCGTAGTTGAAACTGTTTCAACTACGTTATCAAAAGAATCTCTAACGAAAAAGGTTAGATTGTGAGAGCGAAGCGAGCCACAATCTGAACAACCTCATTAGAAACTCTGTA
This sequence comes from uncultured Gammaproteobacteria bacterium, assembly GCA_965363935.1. Classification (GTDB taxonomy): domain Bacteria; phylum Pseudomonadota; class Gammaproteobacteria; order GRL18; family GRL18; genus CBDTVA01. The sequence continues at coordinate 339 of CBDTVA010000356.1, forward strand.
ATAAATGCCATCATTGTAATGGTCAACAGAAAAATTGAGTTCTGCATCAGCTGGAAACAAACATGTTTGTTTGATCTGGCTATAGCTTGTCCTGGTCACTGTGACCTTGCCAAACAAGTTTTCCTGTGGTCTCGGCTCGTACATGATTTATCTGTTCACCTGATGAAGAAATTACGCTGTCTTTTTTCCTCATTGTCTGCTTTCATAACCAGCCAACCCTGCAATAGCCGTCTCATGATTTCATGACCCTCTTTATTAATGAAATTCTCTGTATCACCATGCTCACTCTCTTCACGATCTTCACATTGTAGTTGTTTTATTAACCGTTCAAGCTGCTCCTGTGAGCCTGAAAAGAATGAAAAATCATTTGATTTTAGGTATGCTATAGTCATTAGAGAGGTCTTTTTATTGGGCTATGAATGTCAGATACTTATAAACCTGTAGTTTGATCTCTCTTTTTTTAACTTTCAAGCCTTAATTGTTGAATTTCTTCTATAATTTCGTCGTTTTAAGATCTGCACCGATTTTATATCCTAAAGATAAAAGTGAAAATGCGGACATTTTACAAAACTAAAAAACCCCTTAAATCCATTCACTTTATATGCAATCTCCAGAGTAACTAATCCGGCTGAAATGTGGTGAAAGCAGACGTCTGTTGAAAAAGCCGCTGTCGACCCAGAGGCGAATAATTAGTATTTCCTTATCAAGATAATCAGACTGCTAAGTAGCTATTCCTTGTACTGTCGTTCTGGGCGTATTAAGTCCACACAGCTCCATCTGCACTGCATCTTGGCAAATTGTTTAATCTGGTTGCGTATCCCGAACTTCAATCGCTTAAATATGCTATTAATCAATAAGTAATAACCAGCCATCGGTTCCTTATTGCCAGCTGTCTGCATAACAGTTCGGGGGGCAAATTGAACACACTCTCCATTGCGGCAATTGCTGTCCCTGATGATACTTCCTTAATTATGTTTACTTTTATTATGCTACATCCATCCTCATTTCAGCTCCGAATTCCTGTGCGGAAATAGTAGCATCGACTTCACTTTCAAGCTCTTTGATACGATCGTTTAACACAGCAACAATTTTATCACTAGTTACATCATGTCCAATTTTTTTATTTGACATTTCAATACAATGTTTTGCTGATCCAAGTTCTTCTAATAGAATTTCTTTACTAACGCTCATGGTGTTCTCCTGATAGTTTAAACACATTAATATAATACAAGAATAAGTAATTGATGATATGACTTGTTCCCGTTGATTAATAGTAAACCACAAAAATACCTATTTGTCTAGGACAAAAAGGTATTTAATGGAAAAATTATGTATATTATTTTGATTTAATAGGGTAATAATAAACAAAACCCGTTTTTTTTGATGACAAGTAACTCATAAATGATTTTTAAATCAGTATGTTATGATAAGGCTGTGTTTTTGAATAATGAAAAACAATATTTATGAAAAAATATAGTATTAGGTAAGTTGCTGTGGATGGTTCTTAAAGTCCGCTTAATTCTGGCGAATTTAATTTAGAGGGCTTGACAAATTTAAACTAAAATTGGATGCCATTGAATAGGTCAAGGAGGAGTCCCGAGTGAGCGATGGGAGCTATTTGATGCACCTGCTGGCATACGTAAAATGTCGGCAATCAATTTGCACATCCAGAGATTCTCCATTTATAAGCGGAAAAGTTTCGCCGTTAACACATAGTAGTAGTCATATTGCTTATTTAGCTTCCTTGATAGGTGTACCCCATACAAGCTCATCTACGTCATCTGAATTTATTCGTGTATAGATTGCTTTAAACTTAATGTGCTTTAAAAAATTCTTTTTCTGCTTGTGATGCAGTTAATTAAGCTTTGTGAGAGTTCGTTATCTTGAGTAGATTTTCGTTTAATATACCAGTTTAAATAAAAAACAAGATAAATGCTATTTGTCCTAGACGTATTTTCATGTTGACTATAGTCTGTTTTAACGAGTAAACCAACAATCTAGATTTTTTTAACATTCAACAATATTGAAGGCCAATTATGTCTATAGAAAACAGAGTAACAACTTCAAGGTTTGGACGTCTGTCGTTGCTTGGTCAGATAGCTGGCGGAATAGTAGGTGGGGCTTTGAATGAAGGAGTTAATCAGCTTATTCAGGGGCATCGTCCATCTCTAAAAGACATAATTCTTACTCCTGCGAATGCCAAACGTTTAACTACACGCCTTTCGGAAATGCGTGGTGCCGCGATGAAAGTCGGGCAACTCATCTCAATGGATAGTGGACAATTATTACCAGAGGAGTTCAGCGACCTGTTAGCAAGATTAAAGAGATGATGCATATGTAATGCCACTCGGTCATTGTTGCTATACTAAACCAGACGCTGGGTAAAGGCTGGGAAGATAAATTTGAGAAATTTGTATTCACTCCCATTGCAGCAGCGTCTATTGGTCAGGTCCACAAGGCTGTTTTAAAAGGTGGCCGTGAGGTAGCTGTCAAAATTCAATATCCTGGAATTAAACAAAGTATTGATAGCGATGTGGATAATGTTGCAGGGCTGTTCAAATTTTTTCGTTTTTTACCTGAGCATCTGGACTTTAAACCATTACTTGAGGAAGCAAAGTTACAATTACACCTGGAAGCTGACTATCTAAGTGAAGCCGGTTCGCTAAAAATGTTTTCACAGTTTATAGCTGCTGATGATCGTTTTGCTATTCCTGAAGTAATAGAAAGTTTAACCCGAAATGAAGTGCTGACCATTACTTATATGAATGGCAAGCCAATTGAATCTGTCATTCAGAAGTCAAAATCTGAACGCAATAAGATTGCCAGTTATATGCTGGAATTGAATTTTAATGAGGTATTTCTTTGGGGACTGGTTCAAAAGGAACCTAACTCATCCAACTATTTAATTAAATAGTTATATAACAGAAAATATGTATAATTTCAGGAAACATTACTAACGATATGATCATAATGAGAACTTAATTTAAATGAGTTTTTTACAGAATATATGAAATACAAGCATGTTCATCAACTGCTGGTGCGGTAATTTTACTTTTTATTTTCGGGATATTAAAGAAATCACAATAATTTAATCTTATTACTCAAATAAAAATTTGAGATGCTTTATATTTCAACAGGTTTTGTGAGTATTAGCATTTTTTCTCACTCATCAGAGCGGAGAAGAGCCAAACCAAAAGTATTCATACGTAATTAATAGAATTCAAAAAAACTAATAAAATAAGAATCACTAAATATTAGTGGGTGAAATAGAAAACAGCTGGACAGCCTTTTTAAGCTTAAATTCGCTCTGATGAG
>CBDTVA010000357.1:0-3634 GCA_965363935.1 uncultured Gammaproteobacteria bacterium
ACCGGAAATAGTCATATCTTCCATTGTCGCCAGATATTTTTTTGAGTAAGTTAAACTGTAAACAGGAGATTTAACCACGTTCTTATCTGGCTGATATTGCATATAACGCGTAGTGGATTTTTCCGGGACAGACAAAGAATGATAGGTTATATAGACCCATCCTGAATAAGCTTTTGACTCTCCTATAAATGTTTTTAATTCCAGTAGCTCTGAATAGTCTATTTTTAATGAAGGCTTGTCAGATTTTTCTCCCATGTCTTTTGCCATAAAAACTAACTGGTCATTACTATCAAAGATATTTTCACCTTTAGAATCCTCATTATCAAAATTTTTCATTTTATGCCTTTCGGCATTGGATACCTGTTCCCATACCCAATTCCCTTCTGAGTCCTTCTGATCAATTTGAAAAGGAATTAAAACTGGCGAGCCTCTATGAAATGCATACACGCGAATATTATCTATCTTTCTTCCCAGCAGTGCTTTTATTTGTTCACCTTTGACGATGACAGGCACATGCATCTTTTGTTCTGTCAGCCCGGCCCATGTAGGATTACCAAAAAGTACAAGAACGGTATAAATTAATAGATAAATACTTTTCATTTTCCAGCCCTTCTTGAATCTGTTAAAGTGAAATATATACACATTTTAAATTGAAAACAATATGCTCAACTGTTATCACTCTGTTCTCAATTTAGAAACAATCTATTATTCGTCACGTAAGAAAATAACAGGATCCGTGAAATGAATAAAAATATTACAAATATGATTGCCGATATAGAAAATGAGGCTATCTATACACAGCACAGTATTGGCAGAAAAGCATTTTCTAATAAGGTCATGAAGGTGATAGCCAGTGTACAGCGAGACAAATTTGTAGCACCTGAACTCCAGGTATTTGCTTTTGATAACGCTCCCTTGAGTATCGGTCATGGACAGACCATATCACAGCCTTATATTGTCGCCCTGATGACCGATCTGCTGCAACTTGAGTCCGACTATAGAGTATTGGAGATTGGTACAGGCTCTGGCTACCAGACGGCGATACTGGCTGAACTGGTTGAGCAGGTTAATACCATGGAGCTGGTTCAGGCGCTGGGTAAGCAGGCTAAACAACGTTTAACAGGAATGGGTTATAAAAATATTAATTTCCAGATTGGCAACGGTTATGAAGGATGGCTGGAACATGCTCCTTATGATGCTATTATCGTCACTGCGGCTGCAGACTATATTCCCCCCCTTCTTGTTGAACAACTCAAACCGTGCAGGAAACTGGTTATCCCGGTGGGACAGATCTATATGCCTCAGAAACTGCTACTGGTAGAAAAGGATAAACATGAAAACATTCATGCTCAGAATATTTTAGATGTAACCTTTGTGCCATTGCGACAAAGTGATATAGAACAATGAGAACGATAAGCTTAATTTATAATATTCTGAACTACTATGAGAAGTAGAAAAAAACCTCATGCTGTGCCATACTTTTAAGGTCAGGTATTGATTATAGGGTTCCAGACCATGGAAAATCTGAAATATGAAAAAACGCTGCAAGAAATAAATATAACAATTCATGAGCTTACAAAATTAAACCATTCTTTGAAAGAAAAGCTTACTGCAAAAACCCGGGAATATGAATTAACCAGAGAATTACTGGAAAAAATGAATAATGAATGGCGTGAGTCTTTTGACGCTATCGAATCCCCTATGATGTTGCATGATGCCAATGGTGTGATTTTACGCTGTAATAAAGCCTATTCAATGATATCTGATAAAGCATTCAAGGAAATTATTGGAACACCCTATTGGCAAAACTTTCCTAAACGTGATGGTATAATGAATTCCTGTATTCAAGCAATGAATTCTGAAAATAAAGAATTATTAGAAGAAACTGAAGAATTTTCAACACCCGATAACAGAACCTATCTCTCTCATGGTTTTTGTACAAATGATAAACAGGGACGCTATCAGTTTTCTATTCATCTGTTTGAAGACATTAGCGCAAGATGTATAGCCAGTAAAGCCTTGCGAGAAAGTGAGGAGCGTTTTCGAACCTTATTTGAACTGGCTCCTCTGGGATACCAGTCACTCAATTCGGCAGGCATTATTATTGAGGTTAATCGTGCCTGGCTTGAATTATTAAATTATAGAAGAGAAGAAGTCATTGGCCAGCATTTTTCCAGGTTTCTCACAGAAAAAAGCAAGAAATTTTTCAAAAAAGTCTTTCCCATGTTCAAAAAACGGGGAACTCAACATAATACCATTTTCCATATGCAGCCCCGACAAGGGGATATCAAAATTATTTCTTGTGAAGGCCAGATTGCTTATACCAATGAGGGACTATTTCAACAGACACACTGCATTTTAGCTGATATTACTGAACGTGAACAATTATTTGCTTCTATCAAAGAACAACAAAAACTCTTTCAAACAACCATTAATGCCATCCCTGATATTATTTGTATTAAAGACAGCAGTGGACACTGGCTCTATGCTAATAATTATGCTTTAAAGCTCTTTCAATTGGAAAATGTTGATTATAAAAATAAAACAGATTCTGATCTGGCGCCTTATAGTAATTTTTATCGGGAGTTTTTTTTAGCCTGTGAAGATGCTGATGAAATTGCCTGGAAAAAAGCAAAAATTTCTCAAGGTGATGAAATTATTCCTCAACCTGATGAGAGTGATAAAGTCTTTGAGGTGACAAGAGTTCCACTGTTCAATCAAGATGGCAGTCGTCATGCTCTGGTGGTTGCCGGAAGAGATATCACTTTGCGCAGATGGTCAAAACATCGTCTGGAAAATTTAAATCGGATATTAAAAACCATCAGTGAATGTAATATGGCTCTGGTACATACTCAGGACGAACCCTCATTAATACAGCAAGTCTGTGATATTCTGGTATCAAGTGGTGAATATCCTTTTGTCTGGATGGGTTATGCAACTGACGATGTTGATATCCGGGTTGTCCCCTATCTCTATGCAGGAGCATTAAGCCAGGAAATTTTAGATATCTCAACTCATTGGCAAGATGAACTGGGCTTATGTCCTGGTCGTCAGGCTGCTCGTACTGGTAGCATACATGTCATTGATTTATCCAAAAAAGAAAATGGCTATGAGACCTATCGTAAAAAATTTGGCAAATTTAGCTTTAAATCCGCCGCTGCTTTTCCATTAAAATCAAACAATCAAATGATTGGTGCCCTTGTAGTCTATTCAAATAATGCAGATACGTTTGTCGAACAGGATATAAATTTATTAGAGGAATTAAGCAATGATCTGGCCTATGGTATTTCGACACTCAGACTAAGGCTTGAAAAAGATATTATAAGCCAGAAATTAAGTGATACTTTGTTGAAAACAGTTGAGTCTATTGCTCATACACTGGAGAAACGAGACCCCTATACTGCAGGACATCAGAATCGTGTTGCTCTACTGGCATTAGCCATTGCCAGAAAAATGGGCTTTGATGATGATCGTTTAGAAGGGCTGAGACTGGGTTCTATTATCCATGATATTGGAAAAATTCATGTTCCAGCCGAAATACTTAATCATCCCGGACAATTATCCGACTTAGAATATTCACTAATAAAAACGCATTCTGAAGTTGGATATGATATTGTCAAAGAGATTAATTTCC
>CBDTVA010000358.1:0-3629 GCA_965363935.1 uncultured Gammaproteobacteria bacterium
GCTTGGCTTTGACGGTAAAGCTCTGATTCATCCCATTCAGATAGAATATATTAATGATATATTCACCCCCAAAAAAGAAGAAGTTGAAAAATCAATCAGAATGCTGGGTGCCTATGAAAAGGCACAGAAGGAAGGTATAGAGGTTATTCTATTTGAAGATGAGCTGGTGGATAAATATAAGGTCAAATGGTCGCAACGAATGATCACTTTATATGATAAATATAAAGAATTAGGTCAGGATAATTTTACTTAAAACTGTCAATGTATCTAACGTATTCATTGGAGACTAAAGTGTCAGATTCAAAAATTAACAAGGGAAATTATTTTGAAGACTTTAAGTTACATGAAAAAATAATTCATCCCTTGCCTCGCACCATAAGTGATGGCGATGTTTCTTTATATATTGCTCTTACCGGTAGTCGTTTTGCTTTGCACTCCAGTGTTGAGCTGGCAAGAAGTATGGGATATAAAGAAAGACCAGTGGATGATATTTTATTGTTTCATCTTGCATTTGGTAAATCGGTTGTCGATATATCTTTAAATGCACTGGCCAATCTGGGGTATGCAGAAGTCATTTTTCCTGATCCTGTTTTTGTTGGTGACACTGTACGACTGGAATCAACGGTTATCGGTTTAAAAGAAAATAGCAATGCCCGGTCAGGCAATGTGTATGTGCATTCACAAGGTTATAACCAACACGGTGAATTAATATTAAGTTTTAAACGCTGGGTAATGGTGCACAAAAAAGATTATTCTGTGCAAACGGGTATTCATGAAATTCCCTCGATGGAGGCCATAGTTCCTGTTGCTGACCAACTTGCTATACCACCTGTGAGGATGACAGATATCAGTCAAACAGGCAGTCCTTTCTTCTGGGAAGATTATGTAATAGGAGAACGTCTGGATCATCCTGAAGGTATAACCATTGATAATAGCGACCACACTCTGGCTACCAAGTTGTATCAGAATAATGCAAAATTACATTTTGACGATCATATGATGAAATCAGAAAAAATGGGGCAACGCCTTATGTATGGCGGTCATGTAATTTCTATCTGTCGCAGCATTTCCTTTAATGGATTAGGCAATGCATTATGGTTATATGCAATCAATTCAGGAACCCATGCCAACCCGACATTTGGCGGAGATACACTTTATTGTTATAGCGAAGTTCTGGATGTTATTAAGCATCATCGCAAAGACATTGGGCTGTTGCGTTTACGTACCATTGGTTTAAAAAATATAACCCCGAAAGAAGTCTCTCAGGCTCGTAGTGAAGAGAATAAATACCATTCCTATGTGGTATTGGACCTGGACTATACAGTAGTTATCCCCAAACGTAACCAGTGAAACTAAAACTTTAAGCTTGTTAAAACATTGAGGTACTTGTCATGATACATCCAAATGAGGCACTGTTCGAATCAGGTAAAAATTTACCGATTATTCCCAGTTGCGAGCACTTTGCCGGCAGTGAAAAGTTAATTGGCAAGGCTTTTCAGTTACAGAAAAAATTAGGCCCTGTTTTTGATATAACCTGCGATTGTGAAGACGGTGCTGAAACTGGAAAAGAAACGGAACATGCTCAAATGATTGTCAGGATGCTTAATTCTGATGAAAACCAGTATGACATGGCTGGCGTCAGAATTCACGATTATTCTCATCCTGACTGGAAGCAGGATATTGATATACTGGTTCCCGGTGCAGGAAAAAAACTCAGTTATATTACCATTCCAAAAAGTGAATCGTACAATAATGCTCTGGAAATGATCGAGTATATACAGGAGAAAGCAAAACAGTCTCAAATTGAACGTGAAATACCATTACATGTTTTAATTGAAACCCATGGTGCTTTAAATGAAGTCCATAAACTAGCCACTTTGCCCTGGTTACAGGTACTGGACTTCGGTTTGATGGATTTTGTCAGTGGCTATCAGGGCGCTATTCCTTCTATATGCATGCGAAGTCCTGGTCAGTTTGAGCATAAGCTACTTGCCAGAGCCAAATCAGAAATTACCCAGGCCGCCTTATCCAATCATGTCATCCCGGCCCATAATGTCACTCTTGACTTAAAAAATCCTTACCAGACATTCTCTGATGCCTCACGAGCCCGTAACGAATTTGGTTTTATGAGGATGTGGAGCATTTATCCCACTCAAATTCAAAGTATAGTCGATGCGATGAAACCGGATTTCTCTGAATTAGAAAATGCTCAGAATATTTTGCTGAAAGCTCAGGAAAATAACTGGGGTCCTATTCAATATGCTGGAGAGTTACATGACAGAGCGACGTATCGATATTTCTGGGAACTCCTGCAACGTGCTCACTTTAGCGGGGTAACTCTTAAAGAAGAGGTAGAACTAAATTTTTTTAATCAATAACGTTTCCATGGTGCAAGACATTAGCTAACTGTTTAGACGGGATAAAGTATGATTTTTTATCTTCCAGATAAGAAATACTTTGTCAATAACCGACTCGTTAGCCCACAGTCTTTTACTCTTGTTTTTAAACAGATAGTCCGGTTACTAATACGAAACAAAACTTTACCTTTCGTGAACTACAGGGTGATTTGCGCACTATTTTTAGCGGGTGAACGTTGTGATCCTGCGATGATTGATAACCCCGATATTTTAGATGAGATTAAAATAGCTCTGAAAACCATTGGTTATGCTTAAACAATGACTTATTGTCGACAATAAGTGTTGACTGAAGCAATAAATAACCCTATTATCGGATATATATTATAAATATGTCGACAATTATGAAGGGTGATCAAAAGACTGGCAGCATTGCTGAAAGAGTGTTTAATTCACTCTGTAATGCAATTATTGTGGGTGAAATACCTTCTGGCAGCAAAATCAGTGAACCTGAATTGGCTAAATACTATGCTGTCAGCCGGGCATCTCTGCGAGATGCCCTAGGCAGGCTTGAGGCATGTAACCTGGTTATTCGGCGCCCAAATGTGGGGGCCAGAGTGGTTTCATTGTCAGTCCAAGGTCTTTTGGAAATATATACTGTACGTGAAGCGCTTGAAGGAATGGCTGCTCGGCAAGCTGCACAACAGATGAGTGATAACGAGCTGGATGATCTGCAATTGCTTCTGGATGAACAGAAGCAGGCCAACCCAAATAATAACAACGATTTTCACTATGGAATAGTTAAGGGTTGTAAAAACAACAGGCTCAGACATTTATTGTGTGATGACCTTAACTATTTAATGCAAATGTATCGCTATCAATTGGGACGTGAAAATGGACGAGTATCATCTGCATACAAAGAGCATGCCCTGATTATGGACGCCTTGCGTGACCGTGATGGTGAAATGGCCGAGTTAATGATGCGTCGACATATTCGCAAGTCACGTCAGCACATTGATAAATTATTAAAGAATAATGGCAGTTTACTATGAAAGCAGATGAAAATATTAGCTCAACTCCAGGTGCACTTTTTAGACATTCAGTGGAAATCGAAAGCCCCCTTCAGGTGATGGGAACTATTAATGCTTATACTGCAATGATGGCAGAAAAAAGTGGTGTAAAAGCGATTTATCTTTCCGGCGCAGGGGTAGCTAATGCGTCTTATGGGTTACCCGATCTGGGTATGACCTCATTGGATAATGTTTTAACGGATGT
>CBDTVA010000359.1:0-3611 GCA_965363935.1 uncultured Gammaproteobacteria bacterium
ATAAAAAATTTTCTTAGCATTTTTTTGAGTTTTCGTTTTATAACGTTTAACCTAATCCAGCTCGTCCGGGTTAGGTTTAAGAATTTAGATTTTCTATTTGTTGTAGAAGGTGTAAACATGCCTGTTTTGTTGAGAGACAGGTTTCATCGGTTATATGCAATTGTGGTTTTAACTCCAGTATAGTTTGCACAAAAAGACCGGAAACCAGGCCGATCTGTTTATAATGTTGCTCAGGTTGTGCCATTTCATGCCCGGAATCACGCTTTATCACTTCTCTTTCATACAGTGCTGTAGATTGATAACCACAACTGGGTGATTTTGACTTAACAACAAAATGGCTAATATCCGGATATAGTTGTAAAAAATCCTCAGCGTATAACTTTAATGCGTCAGTCACATCCCATCTGTGATCTTCGACACCAAGAATCCGAATTCGTTGGTCTTTTTTTCTCACAACCTGTATTTTGGGCCTGGGCACACCAAGGCCAATAGCAACTTCCGGACAAAAGGGAATGACATCTACTTTCTCTGTGAACTCATGAAAAAAACAATCTACAATATGCGCTTGTATTTTTTCCCTGCCATCGTATCGTACCCTCTGCCCCAGCAGGCAGGCACTGATAGCGATTTTGGCTTTCTTGATTGGCATGTTATCGGATATGTTATCGGGATAAGGTAATAGAGATAAATACAAAATAAGGTTAAAATCGGCACAAATCAACTCTATCTACGATAACGACAGGCTCACAACATGAAAATAGGTACTCCATTATCTCCCACCGGCACCCGAGTCCTTTTTTGCGGCGGTGGTGAACTGGCTAAGGAAGTGGTCATTGAGCTGCAGCGACTGGGTGCTGAGATAATTGTCGTGGATCGCTATGCAAATGCTCCAGCCATGCAGGTCGCTCATCGCAGTCATGTTATCAATATGCTGGATGGAGGTGCGCTTCGTGAAGTTATTAATGCGGAGCAACCTCATTATATTGTACCGGAAATAGAAGCTATTGCCACAGAAACGCTGCTGGAACTGGAGGCAGAAGGTTTTAATGTCATCCCTACAGCTCGTGCAGCCAATCTGACCATGAACCGGGAAGGGATCAGACGCCTGGCCGCAGAAGAATTAGGCTTAAAGACCTCCCCTTTCAAATTTGCCCGGAGCAAAGAAGAATATATTGCTGCTATTAAGGAAATTGGCATCCCCTGCGTGGTGAAGCCCATTATGAGTTCTTCTGGTAAAGGCCAAAGCACTATACACTCAGCCGATGATATTGAGAAAACCTGGCAATATGCACAACAAGGCGGTCGCACCGGCGAGGGTAAAGTGATAGTAGAAGGCTTTGTCGAATTTGACTATGAAATCACTCTGCTCACTGTACGGCACGTCAGCGGCACATCGTTTTGTGACGCCATTGGCCACAAACAAAAGGATGGTGACTATCGGGAATCCTGGCAGCCACAGGCAATGACTCAGAATACCAGGGAAAAAGCCATCCAGATAGCACAAACCATAACGGATAATCTGGGGGGCTGGGGACTGTTTGGCGTTGAACTGTTTATTAAGGGTGATGAAGTCTATTTCAGTGAAGTTTCTCCCCGCCCCCATGACACCGGACTGGTCACTCTGATTTCACAGGATTTATCTGAATTTGCCCTGCACGCCAGAGCAATTTTAGGTCTGCCTATTCCCAATATTCGTCAATTTGGCCCCAGTGCCTCTTCAGTCATTCTGGTCACTGGTGAATCCTCGCAGGTTGAATTCGGCAACCTGGAAAACGTACTGGCAGAGCCCGATACACAACTCAGATTATTCGGCAAACCCAAAGTTAAGAGCCAGCGCCGTATGGGTGTGGTTCTGGCACTGGATGAATCCATTGAACAAGCCCGGGATAAAGCCACCAGCGCTTCTGAAGCAGTCGCCATTCATTTGTGAATATCTATTTACTCCGTCTTATCATCTCTGTTATGGTGATGTGGCCAGTGGTGTATTACCAGCCAGCTCAGTAAACCAACAATTAAAAAAATACTCCATAGACTATGAGACAAGGTGTGAATCTGGTCTCCCATAATAACCATAATTATAGTTAAAGGTAAAATTCCCAGACCGGTCGTCCATAAGAAAGTCCACCAGCCTACATTGGCCAGACCTGCAGCATAGTTAATCAGGTTAAAGGCGATAATGGGAATAAAACGGCTGAACAGTAATGAACCTGTACCATAATGTTCTATCCAGTGGTCCAGTTTTTTACGCTGATGTTGAGTTAAAAACTCTATGACAAAAGGCCTGCCCAGTTTCCTCGCCACAACAAAAGCAATGCTGGCACCCATCATAGCACCGCTCCAGGTAATGACAACACCCCAGAAAGGTCCGTAAATCATACCATTAGCAATAGCAACAAATTCTGCGGGAAAAGGTATAAAGGAGTGTATCACCATAAGTCCCAGAGATACTATTACCCCCCAGGGACCGGACTCCCTGATCATCTGCAACACGTCTTCCAGATAAAAATGCGGCCACCCGTTCAACACCCATCCCTGCTTGTTCAGCACCAATGCTATAAGCAAAAAGCCCAGAACAATACTCAACACGCTGACACCTGCAACAAAGAGTTTAAAAATACGTCTGTCGGGCTTTATATTAGACATGAATAAACCGCTCAGTTTGCATTATAAAATCAGCTAAGAAAATAAATAGTCACAAAAAGCTATAAAGATGACAGACGTTTTCTAGCTATGGCAGATATATGTTCCTTTAGTGTGGGATTTTCACCCAGTAATTTTTTAAAATCGACTACATTGAGCTGTAATAATTCTGTATAGGTCAGGGCAACTACAGTAGCTGTTCGTTTATTATCATATAACAGGGCTATTTCGCCAAAATAGTCACCCTGTCTCAAACGTTTGGGTTTGCCGGGTATTTCCACCTCTACTTCTCCTGAAAGAATAAAAAACATGGAATCTCCAACATCATCACGATGCACAATAATATCATTAGACATAGCAATATGAGCCTGTAGTAAATCTACGATATTAGCAATTTGGCGAGCTTCTAATCGCTTAAAGAAAGGAACTTTAGCCACCAGCTTCCAGGTAACCAGGAAGTTTTTGCGTTTTGCTTCTTCTGAAAACGCTGATGCCAGAATACCTGCCGGAATAGCAAACATACCGATGCCGATCAACATAATAAGCCCCCCGAACAGTTTTCCGACGGTGGTGATGGGTACCACATCTCCATAACCAACTGTGGTTAAAGTGGCCATACCCCACCACATTGCCTGGGGGATACTGCTAAAAACTTCTGCCTGAGCCTCTTTTTCAAGGAAATACACTATGGTGGAAACAATTAATAGCAAGGAAAACAGCACAATCAACATCGCGATTAACGTTCCGCTTTCACGGATCAGAACCCTTCTCATTGTTTCCAGCATGTGAAAATAGCGGGTAAATTTTAAAATCCAGAGTAAGCGGAAAATTCTCATAAAACGGGAATCTACACCCGTCATTATGGAAAGGTAGAAGGGTAAAATCGCCAATAAGTCAACCAGTGCCAATGGGCTGAACATGTATTTCAAGCGTCCCTTAACAGGAGCAGAATATTTTCCACCCGGGTTTTC
>CBDTVA010000360.1:0-3611 GCA_965363935.1 uncultured Gammaproteobacteria bacterium
CCTGTTCGCTGATGGCTGCTTGTTCGCTGATGGCTCTCTCCCTGAGCACTGATTTGGCAATACGAAAGTATTGTACCAATGGAATGTTTGATGGACAGATATAACTGCAGCAGCCACATTCGAAACAATCCATAAGATTAAAATTTTCTCTCATGGAATCATAGCCTCGTTTGGCGGCCAGCTGACCTAGCATAGAAGGGTTAAGATGCATGGGACAGGCTTCAACACAACGAGCGCATTTTATGCAGGGATAAATATCACCCACCTCTTTATCGACAGATTGTTCATTAAAAACAAGCAGTCCGGAAACAGGTTTGGTAATGGGTACATCCAGTGAAGAAACAGTTGAACCCATCATTGGACCACCAAGAATCAAATGCTTAGCCGTGCCGGTGAAGCCAACATAATCCAGTAAAAATCGAATGGGTGTACCTAACGGAACTGTATAATTTCCAGGTTTCTTTACACCAGGCCCTGTGACAGTAATGACACGTTCAATGAGTCCCTGGTTGCCGGGTAATAGTTCGCCAAGTTGCGTTAAGGTGGCGATATTTTGTACCACAACGCCCACCTGGAAGGGAAAGCCGCCTGAAGGCACTTCTCTTTTCAGTAACACTTTAATTAATAGTTTTTCTGAACCCTGTGGATAGTGAGTTTGAACCGCTTTAACCTGTATGTGTTCAAAGCCGGACAGTTTTTCCTTGATGGCCTGTACCGCATCCATTTTATTATCCTCAACACCAATAATGGCCTGCCTGGCTCCCAGAGCCTTCATAAGCATATTGGTACCCTGCAAAAGGCTTACCGGTTTTTCCAGCATCAGACGATGATCGGTAGTGAGGTAGGGTTCACATTCACAACCATTAACCACCAGAGTGTCAATAGTATATTCTGGCGGGACAGAGAGCTTGACATGTGTTGGAAAACCGGCACCGCCCAGACCCACCATACCGGTATCCTGTACGGCCTGAATTAATTGTTTATGGGTCAGTTCAGCAACATTCACGGGGTCAAAATAGGAAGCACGTTGACTGGTGCCGGGCCAGGTTTTAATAATAATGGCTTCACTTTTAGGCCCTTTTGCGGTCGGGTATAATTCAATTTCTTTGATGACTCCGCTGGCAGGGGCATGAACAGGAACTGACATAAATCCGTCACTTTCAGCTATGACCTCTCCTCTTACTACTTCCTGGCCGGGTCTGACGATTGCTTTAGAGGGGTTGCCAAAGTGCTGTGATAAAGGCACTATCAACTCTGGTGCAAAGGGTAAACGCCGGATAGCCTGTTCACTGGTGTGTTCTTTCCTGTCAGGAATATGAATGCCATGTGAAAATGTTTTGTGTTTAAACCGTTCAAGAATACTCATAACCTGTCTCATTTTTCTGAGTGTCTTATTGCACTAGCCGTTTTATTGATATTTTTCAGCCCGTTTTAGCAGTTTATCCAGACCCGCTTCATCAGAGTTAAAAGGCGTACCTGGATGAATACATTCAGAGGAACATTTTTCTGCCGCTTTAACGATATCTTTATAACTGCCGGCTTGCGGATTTGCGATAACGATCTGCTTTTGATCGTTATAAGTAAAAATATCAGAATTGATCGCAAGACAGTCGTCACAGGCAGTACATTCAGGCGACTCAACCCAGACCGGTTCATAGTCAGCTCCATTATGTCCGCCGCCATTATTCTTACTGACGCCTGAATTAGCGGTAGAGCTGGAGCTGAGCATGGAAATTGCAGCGCCATTGCCATGACCACCGGTCATGGAGAGTAGACTATTGGTCAGATTTTGTGCCAGTTCTTCACGTGTTTTCTGGATAATTGCTTCTTTATCAACGATATGCTCATGACCACTGAGTGATTTCAACTGGTGCCAGAAGTCAAGTCGTTCCTGAGCAGACAGTGCCATCTCTTTTGAAACCTGCGTGCGGACCAGCTGTTGTTTGTTATTGACGGTCCAGATATAGGGAAGCGCTGTTTCCTGATCATCGGGATCAAGATCCAGATACTCATCCACAGGGATCATTGCATCGCTCCATTTCTCTTCAGGAATATTGCGGAAATGCTTTCTGAACCGGCCTTCTGAGGCTGCAAAATCAACAAACGTCAGAGGAACATCTAAAGTGCTCTCTTTACCTTTACTGTTTTTATAATTCAGTGTGTAACGAGGCCAGTCCTGATTGATGGCCGGATTACCGTCCAGCTCAATACACTCTTCAAAGGTAGTTCCTTTCTCCGGGTTGTATTTGAATAAAGGGTAGGCACGAGATTCAACCGCCAGTTTACTTTGTCTGTCAGCACTGTCATCAGCAATACCATGCTCAGGAGGACAAACAGCGTAGATATTAAAAACAGCAGGATTACGGCTGTTCAGACCTTCAATGTAGCCTTCCAGTAAATGGCTGACGTGTGAAAATGAACTTTGCAGCACATAAGAGGTTCGATGTGCCATAGCTATCAGGCTTATTTCCTTACGAATTTCTGTTTTACCTTTCCATTGCTTATTAAAAGGCGCCATATCAGAGACTTGACTGACAAAACCTGATGTACAGGCCTGACCTCCCGTATTGGAATAGACCTGAGTATCAACAATCAGGACCTTGACGGGGACACCAGACATGATCATTCGGGATAGATTCTGAAAACCAATATCGTACATGGCTCCATCCCCACCGACTGAAACGACCGGGGGGCATAGATGAAATTCTTCATCAGTGAAATTTTTCCAGTTGAAATAAGTGAAGAATTCTTTACTTTTTTCAGCTTTGTATTCACCGGATAGCTCCATTTCAGCCATACGAATGGTTTTAAATCCATCCGCCATTTTGACCATATGACCTTCAAATAATCCCATCGCGACGGAAGGCGAGTCCTGAAACAGATTACTGGACCAGGGGAAAGGATAAGGATTATAAGGGTACGTTGAACCCCAGACAGAAGTACATCCTGTGGCATTAATAAAACCCATATCCGAGCGGCCGGTAGTGGTAACTCCAGTCGTGTATTTCCATTTTAACTGTTTGAGGTTTTCCAGCAGGTTAGTCACCCACTCCAGCCAGTCTGCATCCAGTGGACTGGCATGATTTTCTTCATCCATTTTACTGGTCAGTTTGGTTAATGTGACGTCGCTGTCCTGATTTTCATCCAGAACGTTATAAACCGCAGTGGTATTATTCAGATCAATATTTTCAGCCAGTTTAAGACGAATGTGTTTATCCAGCTGTTCAATTAATTGTTCAATGTGAGCAATGTGTTTTTTTACCCGTGGCTGCATTAAGGCAGTTACCGTTGCTGTGAATAGATGGATCGATGTTTTTTCACCACAGCCAAGGCAGGCACCATCACCACAGACCATAGAACCATAATTGCGTTTATTGAGCAAAAGGGTTTCCAGTGCGCCGATGCCTTCATCTATATCATCAATACGAATAAAATCATCGGAAGTTGTGGGCAGTGATTCCCAGAATTTCCATTCATTACGCAGCTTGGCAATACTTTCAGGGGTTTGTGTTTCTACGGCTAATGCATCGTCTTCACAGACATCGATACAAAGCATACAGCCGATATGTTTCTTCAGTTCGACGATAATAACGCATGGGCAGACGGTTTCA
>CBDTVA010000361.1:0-3599 GCA_965363935.1 uncultured Gammaproteobacteria bacterium
TCTGGGTGTCTTATTTATTTTTTTTAAAGGTAAAATTTTGATTTATAAATTTCTATTAAGTGGGTGTCTGGTTTTTCCTGGTTTCTTTGCAATTTATTGGTAACTTAACTATCTGTGTTTCCCTTAGAGATTATACATGATTATGTTAAGTGTAAATAGTTAGATTTGACCCCCTTTTTTCTTTTTCTTTGTTTTAAGCACCAAATTTCGATCGCGCTTTCATTCTTTTCAATTACTGCAAAGGTAGTTTTGATGATATTTGAAAAAGTACACAAAAATGTGAAGAACCCATAATATTAGTTAACTGTTAGTGGTGTTCCCGATATAATTTATGTAACTACTTAGAGCATTTTTTTAACTTCTCAACTATCCTCAAAATTAGAAGAATAAACTCTTTTAATCATCTTTATAATATTTTCATCTCTGGTTTTGAAAAACCAAATAACTTTTCTACTTAAAATAACGATTACTGAAATTTTTAATGTGCTGATAAATGCGCAATGATTAATATCAGCTGGTAGCAATAACCCAATTATGGAACACATAAGATCGGGAAACGACAATGCCTGAAATTGAACTTTCGCCCATTTTTAAGGGGATGGTGGTTATTTTTTTAAGTGGTTTTATGCCAGTCACTTTGCTTTCTTTTTTATTTGTGCGACGTACCAAGAAAACGACAGAATTTGCCCGAGTGGTTGACATGCTCGCAATCGCGGAGGATGTTGTTGAATTCGCCCGTAATCGGGTTGCCGAGCAGTATGCTGCAGTTGATTTTCGTATGCCGGTGCTATTTGCCTGGTTGATTGCTGTTTTGGGTTTTGTTTCTCTTCTTTTCGGTGCGGATTTGGTCGTTGAACATGAAGGTAAGATCAACTTTCTGCTCACGGGCGTCAGTGTCACCGATAAGGATACTCTGCAGTTGCTGCGTATTCAAAATATGGCGGTAATGAGTATTGGCTTTGTCGGTGCATTTCTCTGGTCAGCACAGAATATCCTGCACAGATTAAATGCCGGAGATCTAGCTCCATCAGTCTATTTTAATGCTTGTATCCGCATGATTCTGGCTCCAGTTCTCTCGCTTATGATTTCGCACCTGATTAATGGTTACGAATCCCTTCACACGATGCAGGCGGGATTGCCTACAATTGCCTTTCTGGTTGGCTGGTTCCCCAATCGGGCGCTGATTTTTCTTAAAGAACAGTTTCCAATGATTTTTAGCAGCAAACGAAGTGCCGATTCACTGCCTCTTAATATGATAGAAGGTATTCACACCTATGATAGAGCCAGACTCGTTGAGTTGGGTATCGTTGATGCACAAAATCTCGCCAATGCTAATTTTATTGAGCTGGTCGTTCGTACGGCATTCAACCCGGGTCAAATTATTGACTGGATTGGTCAGGCGGGTCTTTATGTTTATTTTAAGGATGATGTGGTTATTTTGCGTAAACATCAGGTCAGAACAGTATTTGATTTAATGCCTGTATGCCGGGATCCGCAAGTACTGGATGAATTTGCAGACCTGACCAACATCAATCCATTGGGTTTTCGTCTGTTTTGTGACAAGATGGCGCAAGATCCTGTGGTGAAGCAATTATTGATTTTTCAAAAGCGGCTTTGTTTTGCACCAGGTAAAGAAAAGGAAGAAGATCAGACCTTGAGTATCAGTGAGACCAGGGCATCCACCCAGCAACAGTCATGAATAATCGGTGACGTCTCTAATGATTAGTTCGATGTGTTTGAGGTTTTTGCTGTTATGGACTTTGTCGATAGTGGTAATGTTCATGACGGGTTGTGCAGGTACTCTGGCGCCATCATCGGTGAGCTATAATATGCAACCCTGCGAGTCTGTGGCAGCAAACTGCCATCTTCTGGGACAGCAGCGTTTTGATCAATACCGTCAGAAAAAACGTGAGGAAATACAGAGCAGAAGTCATGGTTATCGGCTTCCAGGTGCTCCAATTGCCCGGTTACACCCGATGCCAACAGAATACTCAGTGTTACTGGTGCATGGTCTTAATGATTCGGCCTATTACATGTCTGATCTCGCCGATCTGTTCTATGCACATGGATTTAACGCAGTGACTATACTGTTACCAGGTCACGGGACTGATACGCGGGATATGCTGCAAGTGTCTGCGGAACAATGGCGTTCCGAGGTACAGCAAGGATTAGAAATGGCTCATCTGGTGGGACGCAAGGTTCTTCTTGGCGGCTTTTCCCTGGGCGCTACGCTTGCCATTGATGCAGCTTTGAGTCGGTCTGATATTCATGGGCTGCTGTTGTTTTCCCCGGCAGTGAAACTGCGCTCATTCAATGATTTATCGGCTTTAAGCTGTATGCCAGGACTTCGTTCGTTCACTGTTAAAACGAAATTAATAAAAAATCCGGTAAAGTATAAGTACCGAGTGGGAAATGGGGTCTGTCAGCTCTCACGGTTGATAAAAAGTAATCTTGCCAATGGTGAAAGCACGAACGATGAAGCTGTTACTTTTATGGAAAGACTCAGGAAAATGGGACAGCGTTTACACATTCCAACTTTTGTGGCAGTGACCTATGGCGATAATAGGATCTCTCCGCAGGCTATGCTGGAATGGTCTGGCCAGATTGATGCACCGGTCACTATTACTACTTTTGGTCAAACGGAGATTAATGACGTGTCCAGGCTGATTAAAAACGGTGCTGAAATTGTCCATATCAGTGATGAAAACCTTCCTCATTCATTTTTAATACGCAGAAATAATCGCTACAATGGTCAGAAGAATCCCTATTACGATGAGATGTCCGAGGTCATTGTCCGTTTCTTAACACAGCATTTTGATGCAAAGCCTGATAATTTTGCTAAAGACGTGCGTTTTTCACAAAATCCGGAACCTTTGCCAGAACATTAATCAAACACCTCATCTCCAGTCGGTTCGTAGTGGCTTGTCTGATTCGTCTCCTGACGAAACCTGGATAGTTCAAAATACATTCGCTTGCGAGCCCGGCTCTGATTGCCCAGAGGGCGATGCTCCGGCAGACAATGCCAGGGATTCATTTTAAGACGCTTGGCAAATTCAAACTGTACCTCTGAAGTGAACTCCTGTTTTGGTATATGCATGGTGGCGGCCGGGAATTTTCTTATCAACTTTTGTTTTTGGCACGAAGGAATACATCATAGCCTGACCTTCACCCAGCAGATTAGGAACACAACTCCAGTAGCGCTGGCCCAGCGGATTATACTGAGTTTCATTCCACAAGCTTTGCATCAATAAATCAAGAATATGCGGATCCTTTGGATTGATAAAATAATAAATGGTCAAATCCACCAGGCTCCAGTACTGAAGTTTGGCGTTTTCCCGGGTGTTGGGTGTGACAAATGAAGGCGTGGTAACCGTGATAAAATCCTGGGTGAGTTTTATTCACTGGAGAGATCTCGGCCAATTAATTCGTAAAGTTCTTCATCATTTAGTTGCAATGCATTATAAACATCTATCTGTAGTTCACCTAGCTGTGTGTTAATTGGAATTTTTGACGCATAACGAGCAGGTAGCGCGCGATAGCGTGTCTGTTCGAGCTGCCTTAATAGTGTGGAGTATCGTCACCTATAATCCGTTTATTCA
>CBDTVA010000362.1:0-3596 GCA_965363935.1 uncultured Gammaproteobacteria bacterium
CGAACTGACCTACAACATCTATTACGCCAATGGCCAATAAGCTGGAGCCATTACTTTTCAGGACTTTGGCCGCACCGTGGTCGAGCACCAGTTCACCCTTCATTTGCAAATGACCTGCCAGCCATTGTTTCCTGGCCAGCAAAGGGGCCTGGTTGGCCATAAGCAGAGTACCCAGTTGTTCTCCATGATAGATTTTGCCCAGGATATCTTTTTCCCGTCCGGAGGCAATAATCGTTGCCGTACCGGAACGCGCTGCCAGACGGGCAGCTCTGAGCTTGGTCGCCATACCGCCCCGCCCAAGAGCACCTTTACTATCCCCGGCCATACTATCCAGGGTCAGATCCAGAGCATCAACCTCAGTCAATAGTTTTGCCTGTTTATTTTGCCTTGGATCGCTGTCAAACATGCCCTGTTGATCAGTCAGAATGACCAGTAAGTCGGCATCAATTAAATTGGCCACCAGCGCGGCCAGGGTATCATTATCTCCAAAGCGGATTTCATCGGTGACTACGGTATCATTCTCATTGACCACCGGCACTATACCCATATTAATGAGTTTTAACAGTACGGAACGTGCGTTCAGATAGCGGGTACGGTTAGATAGATCGTCATGGGTCAGCAAAATTTGTGCAGTGTGCAGTTTATGCTGCTTAAATTGAGATTCATAAGCCTGCACCAGCCCCATCTGACCTACTGCTGCCGCTGCCTGTAGTTTATAGACCGAATCAGGACGAGTCTTCCAGCCCAGACGTTGCATTCCTTCGGCAACCGCACCAGAAGAGACCAGGACAATTTCAATGCCCTCTTGATCTGGCTCAGGCTGTTGATCTGGCTCAGGCTGTTGATCTGGCTCAGGCTGTTGATCTGGCTCAGGCTGTTGATTTGGCTCAGGCTGACTGGATAGTGGCGCAATCAGAGCAGCCATTTGTGTCACCCAGCGGTTTATGGCAGCATAATCAAGCCCATGTCCTTCATTGGTTAACAGGGCACTGCCAATTTTTATCACCCAACGGCGGGTATTACGCAAATGCTGTCGTTCTTGTATTCTCATTTGATAATTTTACCAGTGACAGCATTGTATGTGCCACTGGTAATTTCTGCATAGTCCTGGTCAATATTTTCACTTTCTGACTTGCCCTTATATCCGGACTGAGCTTCCAGGTGATCCATAATGGCGAAACACAGCTCTTGAGTGCCCACTTTGTTCATGGCAGAAATTTCAAAGACCGGTTCCTGCCAGTTAAGAGCCTGAACAATGTCATTGCAGTGTTGCTGCCGTTCTTCATCGGACAAAAGATCCGTTTTATTTATGACCAGCCAGCGTTCTTTGTTGGCCAGCTCGTCACTGAACATGGCCAGTTCTTTTTCAATGACCCTGAAATTCTCCACGGGATCACTGCCATCATAAGGGACCACATCCAGAAAATGCAATAACAGCCCCGTTCTTGCAACATGCTTGAGAAAGCGGATACCAAGTCCAGCTCCTTCGGCAGCCCCTTCAATAACTCCCGGAATATCAGCCACCACAAAACTGCGGTGAGGTACGACACTGACCACCCCCAGATTCGGGATCAGAGTTGTAAAGGGATAATCGGCTACTTTAGGTTTGGCCTCGGAAACAGCACGAATAAAAGTGGACTTTCCGGCATTGGGCATACCCAGCAGCCCCACATCTGCCAGAACTTTTAATTCCAGTAATAATTCGCGCCGTTCAGCAGGAGAGCCCAGGGTACTCTGTCTCGGCGCCCGGTTTACACTGCTTTTAAAACGTGTATTGCCCAGTCCATGAAAGCCTCCACGAGCCACTATCAGCAGCTCTCCCGGTTCGGTCAAATCACCCAGGGTTTCACCCGTATCCAGGTCACGTACAGTTGTACCAACTGGCACATCAATGGTCAGATCATCACCACCCCTGCCGGTTTTTTCCTTACCCTGACCAGCCTGACCATTTTTTGCTTTATAAAAACGAGTCATGCGAAAATCAGCCAGGGTATTCAAACCTTCACTGGCTCTGAGGAATACTGAACCGCCATCGCCGCCATCACCGCCATCGGGTCCACCGAACGGAATGTATTTTTCACGACGAAAGCTGACAATGCCTCTGCCACCCTGACCTGATTCCACCTTTATGGTCGCTTCATCAACGAATTTCATTATTAAGTTCCGTATTTCCGTGTAGTAAGATCAAGCACGGTTAAAACAAAAAAAGGCTCCGCCAGAAACTGGTAGAGCCTTTTGTGCTAGTTTATTCGGATTTCAGAATCCCAATTTTTACCTGAGGTCTGAAATTATTCCGCTATAACGCTAACAAAATTACGATTTTGAGGGCCTTTTGTTTCAAAAAGAACACGGCCACTTGCCTTGGCGAACAAAGTATCGTCTTTACCAATACCAACATTCAAACCAGGATGAACCTTGGTTCCGCGCTGACGAATAAGAATATTTCCGCCCAGAACCATTTCACCACCGAATTTTTTCACGCCCAGACGTTTTGATACGGAATCACGTCCGTTTCTGGTGCTACCACCTGCTTTTTTATGAGCCATTTTTCGTTATCCTTTGCATCTCTCTATGCAAGAGCAAGTTCTCTATGCAAGAGCATGTTAATATTTCCACCCATTAAGCAGTAATTTTATCAATTTTAATTTCAGTATAAGACTGACGATGCCCCATCTGCTTGCGATGATGCTTCCGACGTTTGAATTTTACAATCGATATTTTTTTAGCACGACCATGAGAAGCAACTGTCGCAGTCACTTTACCGCCTTCAAGAAATGGCCTACCCACTTTAACGTCTTCGCCATCAGCAACCATCAGAACATCACTCAGATCGATACTGGCACCTTCTTCTGCGTTAAGCTTTTCAACTTTAAGGGTTTCGCCTTCACTCACCTTATACTGCTTACCGCCGGTTTTAATTACCGCGTACATAGTGTTACTCCAAAGCTATCAACGCTTTCATCCCGCCTATATCAATGACAGAAATAAAAGCAATAAATCAAAATCTAAGACGATCAATTTTAACGTGTTTTTACAATCCTTGTCAAATACCAATGCGATATTATTTTACGGACAATAAAATGCCGTCTTTTTCGTCACTAAATGCTTGACAGTCTCTAACGGGAAATTTACGATCCCCTAGTTAAGCTGGTTGTAGTTAAGCTGGTTAGTGGTAAAGTTTGTGATGCTTTCCTAATCATATGTGCAACTATTATTAATCCTGCATAATAAATTAATCAGATAAAGCTGACAACATTTTTTAATATCAACTGATAGAGTTATTTCCTGTAAATGACCATAGAAGACGTTTTCCAACTAATCAAAGATGACATGGATCGGGTCAATAGCCTGATTCAAAACAGTCTTTATTCCGAAGTTGCTCTGATCAACCAGATCAGTCAATACATTATCAATAGCGGTGGAAAACGTCTGCGACCCATTCTGGTTCTACTCAGCGCCAACGCTTTCTCATACCGTTCCCGGGAACTCCAGGGCAAAGGAGGGAATAGTGAAAAAGATGTTACACTGGCGGCAGTGATTGAATTTATTCATACCGCAACCCTGTTACATGATGATGTAGTCGATGAGTCTGAATT
>CBDTVA010000363.1:0-3588 GCA_965363935.1 uncultured Gammaproteobacteria bacterium
TGGCAATAACCCGAAGAATTTGATCTGCTACAGATTCAGGCAATATTGTCTGCAGGTTCTTTCCCAGCAGTAGCTCTTTTTGACGATAAAGCAGTTGATTATTACTACCGAAAATTTCAATATATTTACCCTCTTCATCCAGAATAAAAGCCAGTTCCGGCATGGCATTAATAAATGCGTTTACCAGTGCATGCTGCTCCTGCAGTGATTTCTGGCTTTTAACAGCTTTGAGTTCCGCCTTAGCCTGTTTAAACATTCGTTCAGCAATGATTTCTGTCATATGATTCAAGCCGACTTTTAATTCAGTGATTTCATCATTGCCCCGAATATCTTTTATTCTTGCCTGCATCTCGCCATTTTCAATGGCCTGAATCTGTGTCAATGCCGCTTTAATTCGACGCACCCAATAATGGGAAAATGAAAATCCAGTCACCAGTGCAATTAACAGGACAGATAAAAATCCTTTTAAAATATCCTCTATATAATCATTCAACCGGTGAAACAGTTCAATGTCCTCCAGTATAATAAACAGTCCCATGTTCCACTGTGGAATTTTTTTGTAAAAAAAGACCAGATTACTTTCTTTTATATCATAAAATTCTATTTTTCCCTGTTGGGAAAGCAGTGTTTTATCCAGCTCTGTTTGTGTCTCTTCCTGCAAACTTGAGAGTGGCAAGCTAGAAGGTGCTACTATAGAACGGTGTAAAGTAGAGAGATGCTTCCTGCGGACCAAATCCCAGTCTGTTGCAACACCGTTTGACCCCGAGTGCAATATTTCCGCCCCCATATGATCCAGAATAATTAAAGTACCCTTCCAGTTTTTTTGGCGTGTATTAAAGGATTCCTGAATACGGCTCAAAACTTTTTCATAATATCCTTTTACATCCTGTAAACCATGCTTTTCCAGTGCGTCGTACTCTTTGCTAATATGCCGATGCACATTTGCCAGATTCTTTTCCACCAACTGTGCATTCAGATCATAAATAATAGTTTTAATGGTGTTAATGCTAAAGAGTATTGTCATAAGCGCTGTCAGTGTTACAAGCACTACAGTAAACAGACTGAGTTTAGGTAATAACTTCATCGCCAGCCCAGTTCTCTAGTCAATTTTTTTCTCCATAAAAGTGACTCATGGAACATGAATTTAGTTTTTCCATCGGTAGGTCTGCGCATTACGCAGAAAACCAATCTCAAAGATTACGCCCAGTTTTTCGGCCATATCCAGATTAACGCTGGCATTGACACGCTGATTATTAACAATAGGAATTGCATCAGGAGATTCGCCGGCCAGGATCCTTAACGCTGTTTTAGCGGCGTATTGACCCTGCTCTTCTGGAACCTGCAAAAAACCCAGTAACACATACGGTATCATTCTGGCCTGGGTTGTGCCGCTGGGGATCTTTGTATGCTGCATAATAAATTGATGCATGGTTTCTTTTTCCCAACCGGAAATACTCATACTATTTTCCAAAATGAGCATATCGACTTCATTTTGCAGACGCAAAAAAGCTTCCTGCCATTGTTCAACATTGCTGACAAAGATCCGTTTATCAAACACAACACCGGCTTTACGGATATAGTTGCTGACATTTTGTCGATCACTTAAAACATTACCCGAAAGAATCCCCAGTCTATTGCCTTTGGCAAATCGAAGCAGTTCTTTGGGCAGAGGGGCAATTAATGAAATTTCCTCCATGCCTGTGGCATTTTGATAGGGATAGCCATATAAGGAAGCATCCCAGTTCACACCACAAAACACAACGGGTAGATCAGCATTTTTATAATAAGGTTCAATCAGATATTTGCTGGCATTATCATCCGAGGCAATCAGCAGATCCGGCTGCCATGACTCAATTTCCGCCTTAGCCCTTAAAGCAGCCTGTTTAATAGAGTCTGCATCGCTCTTTCGTTTGCTGTCCATGGAAAAAATTTTCAT
Source organism: uncultured Gammaproteobacteria bacterium (assembly GCA_965363935.1). Taxonomy (GTDB): domain Bacteria; phylum Pseudomonadota; class Gammaproteobacteria; order GRL18; family GRL18; genus CBDTVA01. The sequence continues at coordinate 1,937 of CBDTVA010000363.1, forward strand.
CTCAACGGCCATAGGTTCCAGAATGGAACGGACACCGGCAACAATTCCCGCACTCCAGCTATAACTTTGATGATAAGAATCTATAAACAGGATTCGTTTGGCTGATTTGTTTTCTTCGAGTCTTTTCAGTCCGGCTCTTGTTTCGACAGAGTCAGCCGCTTGAGCCAGTGCATGGAAATGCAGGCTGGAAAGAATTAAGAGCAAAAAGGAAAAGAACAGCGATCCAGCTGATACTAATGGCATTAATATTTCTCAATAAGATAATGTCAAATTTTTAAAATAAAGTCATTATCAAGACTAGGTGAAATATTGGATTAAATCAATGCCGGAAATTGTCCCGGCCGGAAAAGAGATTTCACGCCCTCCCGGACAGCACGAACAGTCATAAGGGCAACCTTAGAAAGGTGAATTATTTTTAAGGTTGCCTTAAGCAAGATAAAAGTAAAAGCTTATTTTTTCTTTGGCAGGTAAATATCTGTACAGCTTCCCTCCGCCACTTCCGTTGCAAAGTTCAGTGTTTCAGACAGAGTTGGGTGCGGGTGAATGGTTAAAGCCACATCTTCCATTTCAGCACCCATTTCCACAGCCAATGCAGCTTCCGCTATCAATTCACCGGCATTTTTACCCAGAATACCGGCACCCAGCATGCGATGATTGCTTTTATCATAGAGTACCTTGGTCATGCCCACATCTGCACCCACTGATAAAGCCCTGCCGCTGGCGGCCCAGGGAAACACGCCTTTTTCGTAGGCAATACCTTCTGCCTGCAATTGTTCTTCAGTCTGACCACACCAGGCAACCTCTGGATCAGTATAGGCAACCGAAGGAATGGTACGGGCATCAAAGAAACGTTTTTGTCCGTCAATAACTTCTGCGGCGATCTTGGCTTCATGAGTTGCCTTGTGGGCCAGCATGGGCTGACCAACCACATCACCAATGGCATAGATATGCTCAATATTGGTTCGCTGTTGTGTATCAACCGAAATAAAGCCCTGCTCATTGACCATGACACCGGCCTTATCCGCAGCAATCAATTTACCATTAGGTGAACGGCCAATGGCAACCAGAACATTATCAAAGGTATCTTGCTGCGGGGCTTTTTTGCCTTCAAACTGACACACAATGCCCTCATCAGTTGCGGTGAGCTCAGTGACTCTGGTATTAACAAAAATATTTTCATAGCGCTTTTTCAAGGTTCTTTCAAACGGCTTTATCAGGTCACGATCAGCACCCGGGATCAAACCGGGCCCCAGTTCAACCACGGTCACCTGTGCTCCCAGTGCATGATACACGGTTGCCATTTCCAGACCTATAATACCGCCGCCCACTACCAGCAGCCTTTGAGGAATATTGTTCAGTTCCAGCGCATCGGTAGAATCCCAGACCCGCTCATCTTCCCAGGGAATAAATGGCAGGCGGGCGACCGAGGAACCCGCCGCAATAATGCAGTGTTCAAATGCAACAATCTGTTTGACGCCATTACTGTCTTCAACTTCAATCGTATGCGGGGAAGTAAATTTACCGTAACCTGTGACAACCTGCACCTTACGTTGTTTAGCAAGTTGTTTTAATCCACCGGTTAATCGGGCAACCACTTTGTTTTTGTGTTCGCGCAACTGCTCGGTATTAATTTCAGGCTCCTGGTATTTAAC
>CBDTVA010000364.1:0-3588 GCA_965363935.1 uncultured Gammaproteobacteria bacterium
GCTGAAGGCTCTTGTTCTGCTAAGGGCTCCCGAACAAAGCCTGCGGCATCGATATCCGGGGTTGTTTTTAATTGCCAGCTCTGGATACCGATTGCTTTAAGGTATTGTGCTCTTAAATTACTATTCATTCGTACTGCTATAATCAATCCAGAGCCAATCAAAGTTGAGGGTGAGCTCGTTCGCCTGCCTGAATCAGTTTATTTAACGCATTAATGTAGGACTTGGCTGAAGCTATAACGATGTCTGTGTCAGCACCCTGGCCATTAACCATTCGCCCGGATTTTTCCAGTCGCACAGTGACATCACCCTGTGCGTCTGTGCCGCTGGTGATATTATTAACCGAGTATAATTCTAATTCCGACTCACTATTAATAATAGTTTCTATTGCTTTAAACGCTGCATCAACGGGACCACCACCCTCTGCACTGGCAGATTGTTCCTGATCATTAACACTCAAAGTTATACTGGCATTTGGCGTTTCACCGGTTTCTGAGCAAACTTTCAACGAAACCAGTTTAATATAATCATCCCGATAAGATGAGGTTGTTTCAGAGACCAGCGCCTGTAAGTCCTCATCAAAAATTTCATGTTTTTTATCAGCCAGCTCCTTAAAACGAGCAAAAGCCTGATTGAGATGTTCTTCAGATTTAAATTCAATACCAAGATCTTTCAAGCGGCTCTTTAATGCGTTACGGCCGGAATGCTTACCCAGAATAATATGCTTCTCAGTCCAGCCAACGTCCTCTGCCAGCATGATTTCATAAGTTTCCCGACTTTTCAGTACACCATCCTGATGAATACCCGATTCATGAGCAAAGGCATTAGCTCCGACAATTGCTTTGTTGGGTTGTACAGGAAAACCTGTGATGCCGGCGACCAGTCGTGAAGCCGGAACAATCTGTGTAGTATCTAAAGTGGTGTCACAGCCAAAGACATCCTGCCGGGTTTTCACAGCCATGACGATTTCTTCCAGAGATGCATTACCTGCGCGTTCACCCAGACCATTAATGGTACATTCAACCTGTCGGGCACCATTTAACACAGCAGACAAAGAGTTTGCCACCGCCAAACCCAGGTCATTGTGACAGTGTACGGAAAAAACCGCTTTATCTGAATTAGGAATACGCTCCAGTAAAGTGCGCACTAAAGCTCCAAATTGATGAGGGATGTTATATCCGACGGTGTCGGGAATATTGATGGTGCTTGCTCCGGCATCAATAACGGCTTCGATAATCCGGCACAAAAAGTCTATTTCAGAACGACCTGCATCTTCTGGGGAAAATTCCACATTATCTGTGAACTGTCTAGCGCGTTTTACTGCTGCAACAGCTTGATCAACGACTTGATCCGGAGTCATGCGCAGCTTTTTTTCCATATGAATGGGAGAAGTGGCAATAAAGGTATGAATTCTGGACGAATTGGCACCTTTCAGTGCTTCACCAGCCCGGTCAATGTCTTTATCCAGGGCTCTGGCCAATCCGCATACGGTACTGTCCTTAATGGTATCAGCTACAGCCTTGACCGCAGCAAAGTCACCCGGACTGGCAACGGGAAATCCCGCTTCTATAATATCAACTCTCATCCGCTCCAGCACTTTGGCGATACGGATTTTTTCTTCTTTGTTCATTGAAGCGCCGGGGCTTTGTTCCCCGTCACGCAAGGTGGTATCAAAAATTATTAACTTATCAGACATGACTTCACTCCATTTCAGAGCGATATTCTATCACAATAAGATAGAATATAAGCCCTTCGCCTATATAAAAGCACAGTGAGATTTGTTGTAACAGATAGAGTATAGAAGAATATTTACTTTATCTTTTTTATTTTTCGGTACAAATAGCCCAATAGTCCGGATAAAGTGTATAAGGCAAACATACTGAATAAAATAAAGGGGGGTTGATAAACAATTGAAATAAAAACCAGCACCATAATTAAAATCGTAACAAACGGGACCTTGTTTTTTAAATCCAGATCTTTAAAGCTGCGGTATTTGACATTACTGACCATTAATATCCCGGCTCCTACTGTTACTATGAAAGCTAGATATCTTATACTTTCGCCGGCAATCTGATTTTCCGCACACAACCAGACAAAACCAACCACAAAACCTGCGGCAGATGGACTGGCAAGTCCCTGAAAATAACGCTTATCGGCATGGCCAACCTGAGTGTTAAATCGAGCAAGTCTTAATGCGGCTCCAACGACATAAATAAATGAAGCAATCCAGCCAATCTTACCCAGTGTCGATAATGACCAGGTATACATAATAAGTGCGGGTGCGACACCGAATGAAACCATATCGGATAAGCTGTCATATTCTGCACCAAAATCACTTTGTGTGTGAGTCATACGTGCAACTCGACCATCCAGGCCGTCGAGGATCATAGCAATGAATATAGCCAGTGAGGCTGCTTCAAAACGACCATTCATTGATGCAATAACAGCGTAAAATCCAGCAAACAAGGCACCTGTGGTAAATAAATTAGGTAATAGATAAATACCTCTTCGTCTTTTGGTGGTATTTATCGTTTTGGTTGCTTGTTCATCGCCATTATGATCAAGCAATTCTGGGTTGTCACCGTTGTCTGAATTATTATGATTGTCCATGCTTTTACTTATTTAAATTAATCAGGTAGGAAAGATTGATTCATCAGAATGTAATTTTAGCATCTTTTTTTGCATCCAGGGTATTGAAGAGATAAATCCGCAGTCTAACTCAAATCCTATCAAAAGGTATAAATTTTAAATTCAATTGTATAAAAACAATAAAGCCTGCTTAAAGCAGGCTTTATTTTAACAGATGATAATGCCGGTTTAATTCTTTTCTTTATCAACCAGAGCATTTTCCGTAATCCATGGCATCATGGCACGCAATTTACCACCGGTCTGTTCAATCGGATGGGCTGCATTATTTCGACGCCAGGCTGTCATTTCCGGATAATTGGTCTGACCTTCCATAATAAAGCGTTTAGCATATTCACCATTTTGAATGTTCGCTAAAGCTTCCTGCATGGCCTTACGGCTCTCATCGTTAATCACTTTAGGACCTGTAACATATTCACCATATTCCGCATTATTGGAAATAGAATAATTCATATTGGCGATACCGCCTTCATACATCAGATCAACAATCAGTTTTAATTCGTGAAGACACTCAAAATAAGCCATTTCAGGCGCATAACCTGCTTCTGTCAGTGTCTCAAAACCGGCTTTCACCAATTCAACTGCGCCACCGCAAAGAACTGCCTGTTCACCAAACAGATCGGTTTCAGTTTCATCTTTGAACGATGTTTCAATAATACCGGTACGACCGCCGCCAACACCGGAAGCATAGGACAAGGCAACTTCTTTTGCTTTACCCGAAGCATCCTGGTAAATAGCTATTAAATCCGGAATTCCGCCACCTTTAACAAATTCAGAGCGTACAGTATGGCCAGGTGCTTTAGGCGCTATCATAATAACATCCAGATCAGCACGCGGAATGACCTGATTGTAATGAATGCTGAAACCATGAGCAAAAGCCAGTGTTGCGCCCTGTTTGATGTTTGGCTCAATGTCATTTTTATACAATTGTGACTGGAATTCATC
>CBDTVA010000365.1:0-3584 GCA_965363935.1 uncultured Gammaproteobacteria bacterium
GACATTTCCAATTATTCAACTCAAGCAGCCAAAATGTTTTTTCTATGTTTGGGATGAAACACAAGCCGGTAATTGATCCGACAGCAATATGCTTATAGCTGACCTTGCTAACTCGTGCTAAATTAGACAATGTTCGCTTTTGCAAGCTTCTTTATAATTTGCTAACATCAATTAGTTTATTTATAAATTTATAAAAGGAGATTATTAATGGAACATAATAAAATAACACTTATTGCCCTAATGCTACTCAGTTTCATCTTGTCCGGTTGTATCAATACCAATCGGTATGTTGTACCTGATGATGTTGATTTGATTCCAGTCAGTCAAAAAGCAGCAAAAGACCTGCTGGCTCATAAGACACGACCTTTACCCAAAGAAAATTTAATTGTGGTTAGTAGTTTGGTTAACGTAAATGATCTGAAACAGACTTCTTCATTTGGTAGAATCGTTTCCAGCCAAATATCTTCAGCTTTTTTTAACGCAGGTTATCGCATTAAAAGCATGGAGTTACCAACGGATGCGTTTATTAAATCCAATAATGGTTTTCTTCAGTTAACAGACAATGCTCGTTCTGAAATAAAGAAACAAGGTGCATCTACTCTTGTTGCAGGGATATTTGCTCCGGGAAGAGTGACTGCTTATGTCACTGTCAGAATGATAGACATTGATTCGCGTGAGGTCATATCCAGTACGGATTTTTCTGTACCGATGGGACAGGATACGAGAGAGTTGTTAAGATCACGGACAACAGGCACTAATATTGAGGTAAAATAATAATAAAACTATATTTTTAATATGTTTCAGCGTTCTGAGTATAACTAGGAACAATTTTTTGATGGTGTGAATAAGCAATCAATACCAGGTTATGACCGAACCCGGCTGTTGCAGTCAGTTTTGAAGAATGACTGCAATCACCACATTGCAGACTGATGAACTACCTGAATGTGCTCAAAACAAAGATATTGATTTTTTCTTGGCCATCCGAAATAGGTCAGAAACTGGCTATTCAAACTGTAATATTTTCATATCGTGACCGTCAGCTCATTGGTATGGGTTACCTGAACAGCCAATTACCAATTAACGCCAATTGTCTACTTAAGACCGTCAAAAAACATATGATGAGCCTGGATAAAACTATACCTGTTCCTGTTATGTTAACTTTTGCTTTAAATGTCTCTTCCACTATATGAATACTGTTAGACTTTTTCTCCAAAGCGGGTTAGCTGCGCTATATTTATAGAATATTTTACTGGGCAGGTTGATTTTAAAAATGCTCCTCTACTCTAATCGTTTTAATACCAGCGGATTGAACCGTATCGGTTGCATTGTCTAATGTGTGGTATAGCTTTTCAGTTCCACCGTGATCTGTCAAGGTGACTATGTCGCCATCAGTTTTGTGAAATAAAATACGCCAACCATTCCCGCTTGGCGATGGTTCGATAATAGCTTCAGAAATAGTTTTTTTATGATATTCTGCTGCCGCACTGTCTATATCCACGTTATTATGCCTTATAAACTTTTGAAATGAATATCACTACTAACAGAATAGCAGAACCTGTGCAAAATTCCATTAGAAATAAAATTTAGTTACACTTTGTTCTATTCTATACCGTGAAATAGTTGAACTATTTATTCGGATTAAGCCTTGAACGGTAGCAATTTTGTAAATACTTTAGTATTTTTGTTGATTTCTCTAATGTTTAAATCGCTCATAATATTACATGGCTCTGGGCGTCGATCCTTCCCATCCTGACATCGTGAATAATCTACCCCGCTGGGTAGATGTGCGTATTCTTACACTACGACATTTGGGTAATCTTGCCATCTACGGTGCCAGCATGGCAGTTGGGACCCTGAGTGTGTTGGTGCTGGAAACGCTGTTTACGGAAATCAGTACTCACAGCAGGGGAAAAATGCTGATAAACTATTGCTTTTAATTGATAACAATTTCAAAAAAAAGGATCTGTGTGAGTCTATATTTATGAGGTGTGTATTTGGGGCCCGGGCATGGTAATTCCACATCGTCAATATCTGCTAATTCTGGCAATACTGTTTTTGCTTGTGTGGATCGTGTTGGCCATTGAGCCACTGTCTCGTCAGGACTGGGCACTGGAAAACCTGTTAATCTTTGCAGCTGTCATCGTGCTTATCGCTTCATACAAGTACTTTGTCCTGTCACGAATATCTTATACCCTGATTTTTATTTTCTTATGTTTGCATGAGATTGGTGCCCATTACACTTATGCTGAGGTTCCTTACGATAGTTGGTTTCAGGCGTTCACTGGTCAAGGTTTTAATGAAATGGTTGGCTGGGAGCGGAATAATTTTGATCGCGTCATTCACTTTTGCTATGGACTCTTACTGGCTTATCCACTCCGGGAGGTTTTTATCAGGGTGGTGAATGTGTATGGCTTTTGGGGTTATTTCCTGCCGATGGATCTCACTATGTCGACTTCCATGTTGTACGAGCTTTTAGAATGGGGTGCAGCGACAGTGTTCGGTGGTGATCTTGGTATGGCTTACCTCGGCACTCAGGGTGATGTTTGGGACAGTCACAAGGATATGGCATTCGCAAGTCTGGGAGCATTGACAACCATGACATTCACGGCACTGTTAAATGTCTATCTGCAAAGAGATTTTGCCCGTGAGTGGATAGAAAGCCTGAGAGTTAAACATCCTGAGCCTCTTGGTGAGGATGAAATTACCCGGCTTTGGCAGGAACCCCCAAGCTCTAACTCAAAGTAAATCTGGAAGTAATTCGTCTGGATAAATTAGCGGATTTGATACAATGGAGATCCCTGGTATGTGTAATAAAGATGAACTTTTCCATTCTGAAGAATATTTTCAATATCTTTTCTTGATATTGGAAGAGGTGCATCTGCTCCTCTTAATCAGATTGCCCTATCATCAAATAAGGTTTTTTTTAAGCCAGTCATCAAGGGAACAAACTCCGCTTCCAGCTGCATCAGGCTTGTTTCGATCTCTGGCTCGGCAGCTTCTTCATGACAGAGGGTCTCCAGGCGCATAGCTGCTTCCTGAAGACGGTTTGCAGCGATGTTTCCAGAGAGTCCTCTAAGGGAATGAGCAGCTCGTTCAGCGGTCACAAGATCACCATTTTTCTGTGCTGTAGTGAACCGCTCAACAAAGTCTTGCTGCCCTTTGTAGAATAGCCCAAGATACTTGCGGTAGCGATCCTCTTTGTTGCCATAGAGTTTCAAACCATTTTGAACATCAATACCAGGCAAAGTATTTAAGAGCTGAGTGCTGTTCTGTTCCTGTGTGATCAATTCTTCACCCTGGCATTGCTGTGATGATGAGTGAATGTTTTCTAGTGTGATCCAGCGGGCTATGGTAGCCAGTAGCTCGGATTCTTCAAACGGCTTGCCGATATGATCGTTCATACCCGCTGTTTTGACTTTCTCTTGATCACCTGACATGACGTTGGCAGTCATAGCGATGATGGGTAACTCTTTGAATTGAGGCTGCTTGCGGATTTCACGGGTGGCAGTGTAGCCATCCATTACCGGCATCTGGATATCCATTAGTATGACGTCAAAGTGCTTGGTTTGCAGGATCTCCAGCGC
>CBDTVA010000366.1:0-3580 GCA_965363935.1 uncultured Gammaproteobacteria bacterium
TGGAAAAGGTCTTTGACCAGTTTGGAGTCGAACAGGAACACCACACCGCCAACAGATTACTCAAGGTTGTGCCAAAAACCAGCAAGCGCTTAAAGGGTGATACAGTAGAAGAAGTTCTGGTCACTGACCTGGTTATCGGTGACCATGTACAAATAAATCCAGGAGAAACTGTCCCGGTTGATGGGTGTTTGATTCAAGGGCAAAGCAGTTTTGATGAGTCTCTTTTAAGCGGTGAAATGATGCCGGTCATGTATTATCCAGGCGCTCATCTGGTCAGTGGTAGTTGTAATGTCGATCAGTCCGTTGTTATGGAAGTTGAACGAACCTACATGGATTCAACTTTAACGGATATTCATAGCTTGCTGGAAAAGGGTATAGAGTCACGACCTCGCTATGCACTCATTGCAGAACGTGCTGCTAAATGGTTCGTACTGGCTATTTTAATTATTGCTTCAATGACCGCCTTACTCTGGTCATTCTATGCTCCTGACAGGGTACTGCCGGTCACCATTGCAGTTTTAATTGTCACTTGTCCCTGCGCTCTGGCATTAGCAACTCCGGTTGCTCTGTCTCTGAGTTCTGGATTGTTTGCAAAAATGGGTGTATTACCGGTTAAAATGTCCGCTATTGAAGATCTTTCCCAGAGTGATACGGTGGTATTTGATAAAACAGGTACCTTGACGATTGGACAACCTGAATTAGAAAAAACGATTCTCTTGGAACAATCGACTTTAGATGCAGTCACTTATCAGCAAATTGCATCTTCTTTAGAATGGTTTTCTGAACATCCGATTGCTAAAACCTTCAAACTGGAAGGGGAAGAACCACCCTATGAAGTAACAGACTTAAAAAACCAACCGGGTTTGGGAATTTCAGGAGTGATAGACGAACAGCCATGGAAAATAGGAAAAATATCATTTTGTACAGATGAAACACTGTTAGAACCGGCCGTACAAAGATTGATTTATCAGGCACGTCAGGCTGGAAATATTGTCATCGGATTGTCGAAAAATGATCAGCTCATGTGTGTTTTTATATTACACGATCCCTTGCGCGAAGGTGGCAAAGAAATGATACAGAAATTATTTTCCCTGGGAATTAAACAGGTGGTCATTTTGAGTGGCGATCATCCTGATAGCGTAGCGCGTGTTGCAGAACAATTAGGAGTCACTGAATTCCAGGGGCATATGAGTCCTCATGATAAGTTAGTCTGGATACAAACCCATCAGGCTCAACATCATCATGTTATTATGGTGGGTGATGGAATAAATGATGCTCCGACTCTGGCAGCGGCAAATGTTTCTATTTCTTTTATTGGTGCAACCGATCTGGCTCAATTAAACAGTGATTTTGTTATTATGGGGCAGCATATCCAAGTCATTCCAAAACTTCGACAGCTATCTGTTAAAAGTAGAAAAATTATTATTCAGAATTTGAGCTGGGCTGCAGGGTACAACTTTATGGCAGTTCCTTTTGCCGCTACAGGATTGATTCCACCCTGGGGGGCAGCTTTGGGTATGTCATTGAGTTCTTTTTTTGTTATATCCAATTCACTCAGGTTGAAAGAACGCGCTAAAAATACACAAAATACTTAAACTAATAACAGGAAAAAGTCAGAAATAATAAGGTTGGAGCAATGACTGAAAAAAAACATGAGGCAGATTATGAAACAACTAAACAGGTATCAAGCACAGCTGTGTTGAGTAAAATTTTATTCTTTATATTATTATTAGCTGTTATTATTACCATGGTCAGTCAATTTGGAAGCAAAGACTACTCTGATTCACCTATCAGCAATAAGACTTACATTGAGCTTCCTGATAGAAAGCAGCTTCCAATAGTGAAGCTAAAGCATTCAGAAAAGGGTCAAATCACAACAGAGATATTGAAAGGGAAGTGGCATCTGCTTTTTTTTGGCTATACCTTTTGTCCTGATGTTTGCCCTGTTGAACTTACTGTGTTACATGAGATGACAGATATTTTACGTCACCAGATCCCGCAGGCGCAATTACCTCAAACCGTATTTGTTTCAATCGATCCGGAACGTGATACGCCGGAAAAAATTACCGAGTATGTTACTTATTTCGATACTGACTTTATCGGGGTTACCGGCAAGCAGACGGACTTAAAAATTTTAACCATGCCCTTGGGCATCTCCTGGATTAAAGAACAAAGTATCGATCCCGCAAAAAAAGATGATCCAAACTATTTGTTATCGCACTCGACAACAATCATTCTGTTGGATCCTGATATGAGAGTCGCTGGTTTGTTTCTAGCACCTCATTCTGCTGAGAAGATGGCACAAATGTATCAGAAAATAGTACAAAGGTAATTCATTAATGACTTCAGGTAAATGCAGGAGTTCAGAAAGTCTGAAGCTTAGTTTTGTATTTTTCATGTTCATGCTACTCAATGCACAGGCTAGTGATTCAAACTCAATTGAAATTCAAGACCCCTGGATCAGAGCGCCTGCCCCATTTGCTCAAACTCTGGGTGGCTTTATGGTGGTAAAAAATCATTCTGTTCAAGCTGTTGCACTTGTCCAGGCCGAGGCAAAAGGGTTTGACCATGTAATGCTGCATCATAGTATTAACGAAAATGGAATGCATCGTATGATTCATGTTGAAAAAATAGTGATTCCTCCACATGACCAGATAAAATTCCAGCACGGCAGTTATCATCTTATGTTTGTGGGCAAACACAAACCCACCAGGCCCGATGATATAATTCCTGTGACATTGAAATTTGATAATGGGACACAAACACTTGTGTCATTTTTTGTAAAAAAACCAGGTTAATATTATTGTGTTGATTTTTAACGGCAAGCTGTTGAGTAAATTCAGATTGTATTTTTTATTTTTACTGTTTTTTCTTGTAGCTATAAACATAACCGCTTGTGGAAAACCAAAAGTAACTCCAACACCTTTAGAACCCATACTTTCAACCTATATGGAGGTTCTGCAGTCTGGAAACTTGAAACAGGCAGAACAGCTTTATTTTATGCCACTACACTGGCGCCATAAAGAAAAAATATTTAAGCACTTTAAACAGGAACATGAGTTAGTCAAACAAAGAAAACTACGTCTTAAGTTTATTCAAGTTAAACAGCAAGGTCGATGGGCATTATCTGTTCTTGAGAGTACTCTTATTAATACAAAAGGGACACCTCAGGTTCAGAACAATCCCCTCTGGTTTTTTTATTATGATGATAGATGGCAAGTTATATCGCCTGTAATTTTTAAAACAGGACCCGTTAGAGCAATGATGGATCTTTATCGTGAACAACATGAACTAAGAGCATGGTATGAGCAGTCAAAATATAATTCTATTAAAAATAAAACCTAACTTCTCACATTTATTAACCTATATGGAATATCAATAAAATGACCTCAGTAAATAACCAGAAAATCATGGCTATTTGGCTTTTTCTCTGCTGCGCTGCAATTTTCTCCATGGTGATACTGGGTGGTGTCACACGTTTAACTGGATCTGGTCTTTCCATGGTGGAGTGGGCTCCAATTACGGGTCTGCTGCCAACGCTGTAGCTAAGGAAAAAATTGAATCACTCAAACAGGAGCTT
>CBDTVA010000367.1:0-3575 GCA_965363935.1 uncultured Gammaproteobacteria bacterium
ATGCAGAAAGCGTCAAAAAGCCAATATTGGGATGAACTCTATTGTGAAAAATCCGGAGTCGTAAAATTTGGCGCCATATAAGGCCAACCACTCTGGGAATTATTACCCGTATTATTATAAACATTGCCAAATGGCCCCCCAGCTCCAGGAAAATTACCAAAACCGGTTAATGGGCTGTATTGAGGACCAAAAGGACTGTGATGAGCTCCAAAAGGGCTATATTGAGAACCAAAAGGACTGTATTGTGGACCAAAGGGACTGTACTGAGGACCAAAAGGACTGTACTGAGGACCAAAAGGATTATTCATACCACCATAACTATTATAATTTGGGCTGAGGTGGCTATATCCGGGTACCATATTGCCAGGCGTCACTACCCCTGGAACGGTACCCGGCAGAGAACCAGGCACTGTATATACTGGAACCGGAATATAGCGAATTTGTACATTTTTTTTCGCTTGCTCTATTTGCTTTTGAGGTTTATATCGCTGTACTTCTTTTTCCTGCCAGTTTGAGCGATTTTCTGCTTCAATATCATCTGGATACATTACCTTAGGATACCTTTGCCTCTGTCCGCGGTTCACAGGATATGTCATTCGCTCCATTGGCATAGGTTGCTGAAAAACATTATTATTGCCAAAATGCTTCCCGTTACGTTCTTCAGGATAAGGTTGTGCTCCTGTGAAGCGCTGTTCCGAGGTAGGATTTGAATTACCCTGAGCATGATAAGGAGGGGCCTGACCTGAAAGTTTATTGACTGACCGATAATTTTGAAACTGCTTTGAACTATCATCACTGTAGTTATAGCGACCAGATTGATTATGCCTGGGTGAGTCATAGTTTAGGTGTGAATCATAGTTTGGCTGTGAATCATAGTTTGGCTGTGAATCATAGTTTGGCTGTGAATCATAGCTTGGCTGTGAATCATAGTTTGGCTGTGCATCATAGTTTGGGTGCCCATTATCAGGATATTGATTTTGCTGTCTTTTTGTCCATGTATCTGTCCTGCTTTCTTGCGGATAAGTCCAAACACGCTGGGTCGCATAGCGATTTTCACGATCTGTATCATAAACAGCCTGTTCAGACTGATCGACTATATCACTGGGAAACAGATACTTGTAATCAGCGTATAAGGGCATTACAAATAAAGCCGGAACCACTAGCAGCAATCCAGTCAAACAAGTGTTTATTTGGTAATATTTCCTATAATTTTTTTGCGTCACAAAAACCTTCATTCTGCTTTCTTTTGTTGTCGTATAAGTTTATGGTTATACAGCCATTGCCAAACATAACCACCCGGTAATTCATAGCCGGTGTGGATATAATTGTAGACATTGATATTACTGACTGTCCAGCACATTAGTTGCATACTTTCCTCATCACCACAAATAAGCAATTGATCTCCCTGCTGTATTTCAAAATCATTTTTCGGTAATAAAACATCATGAAACATTCTTGTTCCATGAATATTGCCTTTTCCAATAGTCTTTGTTGACTCACCAGGACGCTTGGAATTTTTATCTTTTTTACGATGTATTAACAAAACAACGCAATTTAAAGAAATATCCCGATTTCTGGGGTGACGCAATACTTCTTCGAGGGTGATTTTACTGTATTTTAAAAAACACATTACTGCCGGGGTTTGCTTTTCTGAAATTTCCACCATCCAGGTCGTTGGCACATCATTTTCAATAAAGCTACTGATACGGCTAATCAGGACATTAGCCCATTCATCTTTTTGCCTTCGGGCTAATGACAAAAAATTTGTTAACATGGGGGTTTTAATAATCGAGAGAATTTCCCCGGCAATAATAGTGGCTGGCTGCATAATAAAATCCAGTTCAGCTTTCTCAAATACCTTCTTATTACGACTAGAATTTTGCCTGGCAATTGTGAACAGCTGTTTTTCAGCATGGCGTTTCATTTCATCCTGGGCAGTGATTACAATAGATAAATTATTAGCATCATTATCCGTACCTGCAACAATAGCAACTGCCTCTTTAATTTTGCCTTCACGCAAAGTAATTGCTTCGGTTCCACGTCCTTCAATGGTACCTTCCGGCGCTTTGGTTTTTGTGGGCTGCGCTTCAATAATAACGGTTTTAATACCAACATAATTTAAATGTCTGGATACTGCCTTACCAAATCGGCCATAGCCGCATACTACCCAGATACCTTTGGGGGGATTAATCGGCTCATCCCTGACTTTGTGGTTAGGATTAGTGAGCCATTCATAGATCAGATAAGCGCTGGGCGAGCGAACCGAGAGTGCCAAGCGCCTGGCATAGACTTCAAAAGGATTAATAATATAACTGGTACCAAAGGAAGCCATATTTGCTTCTACTTCATTAGTTTCTGCCCTGCAAATCACCATTAGATCTTTGTCCTCCACAATCCGCTTCTTGTTCAGCAAACGTGCGGTGATGGCAATTTTCAGATTAACTTCATCCTTGTCAGTCAGAGCAATGACACCCATACAATATTGGTGGGTCAAACCGGCAGTTTCCAGTACCTGTGGAAAAGAAGCATTGGCAGACAGGGCTGGAATATCGATATCGGGTTCATCAATTTGCAGGTTGTCAATGCGATCCGGGTTTATATCCACCACCACCGATAATATATGATTTTCAGATAATTCATGAGCTAATATTTTTCCTGTGTCTCCGTATCCGCAGATTAAATAAAAAGGCTCTCTTATGCGCCTTACCTTCCTGCGAAAATCATTTTCTCTCAGCACTTTTTTGAATGCAGGGTTTTGCAGCGTACTTAAAACAGCCCCGATACTGTACAACCAGATGGTTACAGAAATATAGATACTGAAAATCGTCCACATTCTCTGACCATTGGTAAACTCATAGGGGATTTCACCAAAACCAATGGTTGATCCCATAAAGCTGACGAAATAAAAGGCATGAAAAAAACTCATATGCCAGATATCACCCTGATCATCACGCCCTGGTATAAGCACAAAACCCAGTATGACAACTGCGTAACTGATAACCAGCAGTATGAGAGGAAGACGAATCCGTTTAAGTAATAAAAATATAAGGCTATTCATCACATTACGGTATTAAAGTAGTTCAATAAAGGCAGCGATTTAACGACGCGCTACCACAGTTTCAATAACCAGTAACACGACTGAGGTGATATTTGCAATCAGCGCTCCCCCGGAAACCGACACAACGGTACTCATTACGTTTGGCGACACACCGCCATCAGTGATATGTTCAGCCATACCCCAGATAATTGCCGCGCCCAGAAGATGGATATCGGCAACCAGGCTGGTTGCCAGCAATACGGCGCCAATATGGGAACGATCACCCAATTTGATAACTGTTGCTATCAGGCTGATTACAATGGCGGCAAAGAGTTCAAAAACATGATGATGTGCCGGATTGTCAATTTCACCCGTAAAAAAACCAAAGTTAAGGGTTAAGGCAAAGACAATAAAAAAAGCAAAAGAGACTTTTTCAAAATTCATAAGGCCCACTCCAAATATTGTAATTACAAAAAATTATAGCAGTTCCGCTCTCGCACATCCCTGTGCTTTGCAGTATAAGGCCATCCCTGGCCAA
>CBDTVA010000368.1:0-3571 GCA_965363935.1 uncultured Gammaproteobacteria bacterium
AGTATTTAAATGAATAATTGGCATGCAAATAGCAGAAAAATGGCCGTAATGGGCTTACCCCCACCTTTGTTGTTTCTCCTGACGGTAATCTTGTCTATCGTGCAATTGGCGTTAGAGAATGGGATGATGAACAGCTTTTGGATCCGATCCGTCAATTAAAACTCAAAAAGGCAAAGTAATACACACCTTTTAAAGCAGATCCTGGATATCCTCTAATTGCTTCGTACTGCCCATACATAAAAATGTGCGCCATTTTTTTTGCCAACACCAATTGCGCCCTTTTCCAAATACAGAGCCCATGCCCAGTCTGGCTCAAAGGTGCTGGTGGTGGAAGACCAGTTTCCTGTACGTAGTTTTTTAAAACATGCATCTTTTGGTAGTGCGGGACTGTAATTTGTGCAATCCACTAGTGACTCTAGCTCATTTATATTAGGTAGCCTCCAGGATTTCATGTTTGTTGAAGAGACAATTAGCCGGAACGAATCATGATGAACTTGCTCAATTACCGGAAGTGCAGGAAGTTCTTGGCAAAATGGTTGAAGAACATTGGGAAAACTGGCTCGATCAATCTTTGCCGTCCTTAAATAATCAGACGCCCCGTCAGGCCAGTAAAAAAAACAAAGGCAAAGAACTACTGGAGGGTTTGTTATTATCTTTTCAGACAATGTCCAAAAAAAACAAGCAGGAGCTTGCTCCAGATCTGGCTATGTTACGCCAAAAACTGAATATGGATTAACCTTTGAGCTGCTGCATTGATACTCATGCTTATTTCTCACATATTTCACATTAATTCTTCTGCATTTCAGAAAGACAGAATTTGTTAGCCTGATTTTTCTTTTTCTCACTCAGGGTATGCAGATAAATCATCGTAGTGCCAACGTCAGCATGACCTAACCGTTCCTGTGTTGATTGCAAATTTTCTGTAATCTGAAGAAAATAAGTTGCATGAGAATGTCTAAGCCAATGACAGGTAGCGCTTTGATATATACTTACCTCACGCTTTAATTGAGCATATTCTTCTGAGTCCTCATCAAATTCTTCAGCAATCACTCGTTGTTGCTCGGCAACCAGATCAAATAACCAGCGGAAAATATTACTGATTTGCCGCTCACTGATATGCAGTTTTAAATTTTCCTGTGGTATCAGTGGTGTTTTTTCTTCAAACAGGGGGAGGGCAGTGAGACCTACAGATAAACGAAATTCTTTCAGAGTCTTCATAAATTCCTGGCCCAGTTGTATATCCCGACCTTCATCTTCTTCATCTCCCTTACCCTGGATGAAAATTTTCCAGTCACCATTATGATTTTCCAGATGCCCCATAGTATAACCGGCAGGTTCGGATATTCTCATTCCGGTATGGAGGTATAATAAAAAAAGATACCGCGCTCTTTGGATCATAAAGTGCGATTTTTTATCATCCGGATCCAGAGTATCCTGATATGACTTTAAGGTTTCCAGAATAAACAGAATTTGATTTACTTCGAAATAACGTTCAAAGGAATTTCTGGTTTTCTTTTTTCGTTGGCCTTTAGTACGTTTTGCTGTCAGTGGATTGCCATACAAATAATTATTATCGATCAGGTATTTAAAATATGAGTCTAAAATTTTTCTGGAACGGCGTGCAGTGGCATCCGACAAACCGCAATCAGTTTTATTTGTGTAGGAAAAAGGGGACCAGTCCTTGTTGATTGTGCCGTCTTTTTTAAATTTATTGGCACGATTTCCACACCATATTTTCGGATCAGGATTTTTAAGAAACTCCATGTATTCAGAAACGTGACTTCTTTTTAGTGCAGAAACAGGAAATTGTTTTTCATGTATCAACCAGGCTATAAATCGTTCCAGTTCACTGGCATAAGAACGTAACGTTTTAGGACTTTTTTTAAATTCATTTAAGAATTCGATGATGGTTTCCCAGTCATTTCTGGCGTCCAGGGTACAGGCTTCGTCAGAACGGTTGTAACCTGGTTCCATTTCATGTGGCATTGAAATGAATTTTGCTTTTCCTGTTCTAATATCAATACAGGGTTCAATCACTATCATGTGTTTCTTCAATCCCGTTCGGTATTTCACCACCGACAATCATCTATTATATGGGTAACATATTAAAACAGTTTTCTATTATATATAGGCATCGCTTTTGAATAGTATCATGAATAACAAAATACATGATAAGTATAATTTAAATCTTTGTAATTTCAATAAAAATAATATTTTTTACATAAATATTAAGTTCAGAATGAATAATATTACCACCTTATTTATTGCTGATAATATATGTACTCTGCAATAATATGCCAACTATATACTTCCCTATTATAAACGCTTAAATTGACTACCCAGCCTAATAATACTAATATGAAAAAAAACAGTTATTTAGGCTTTTTCCCTTAAAATGTATAAATTGGAAATACTACTGAACAATAAAGAAATAGCTTCATTCTCAAAACCTGGTGAATTTAAGTGGCTAAAGCGAAAGGCTTCAAGAGAATAATTATTATTGGCTTGTTAAATAGACTAGTCTTTTTTTAAAGAAAAAATAATAGATATTAATAAATTATGCAAGCTTACAAATTAAAGACTATTGATGACTTGATAGAAGCATTGAAAAGCGATGAACGCCTTGAGTTAATTAATGGTGAAATTGTCAAACGCCCAATGGCCCGATTTGAGCATGGTGAGGTGCAAGGTAATTTGCGTGAGGAATTAGGGGCAATAAGACGTAAAGGCATTGGTGGTGGCTGGTGGTTTGCAACAGAAGTTAATGTAAGGTATAGCGAACATCAAGCACCGTGTCATGATGTTGTCGGGTGGCGTAAAGAGAGAGTTGAACAAAAGCCTTCTGGTGTCGTCGATATAATCCCTGATTGGGTCTGTGAAATTAGTTCACCAGGACATGTAGCGAAAGACACCATCAGTATACTCAATATATTGCAGGCCAACAAGGTACCATATTACTGGATAATACACCCGGAGGAAAAAGCGTTAACAGTTTATAAGTATGTTGATGATGCTTATAAGGTGATTGCATCAATAGAAAATAAATTAAAGGTAAGGCTTGAACCGTTTACAGAGATTGAATTTGATTTGGGATTTGTATTTGGTGAGTAAATGACACAGGGCTCCAGGGTTCAGAAGAATCAATTTTTAACTTCGCATAATATATATTATGTTAAATAGAAGAAAAATTAATATAGTGTTCTTTATAAAAAGATCTTCAACAAGCTCACTTGTGCAGGCTTTGTAGCCTACAATATAATTAAAAAGCGTAATGTTATTCGCTAGGTTTGTTTCTTGTTCTTTGCTATCCACTCAAGTGCCGCATTACGATCTGGAAAAGACTTGCTTTTTAATAGGTATTCATCAACATATTCCTGCCAAACCTCGGTCAGGCTGAATTGTAAGCTTTCTGATTCAATGATTGCGACTATAATATTCGGGTTAATGATTGATGCCTTTTTATCTAGTTCGGCTATCAATGCAATGTCCTTTGCTGTGACTTCGTATTCAGTACATAGTGAGTTTTTATTGCCACTGACCGGCATGGATTGCTTCTGGATTATTAGGGCAC
>CBDTVA010000369.1:0-3558 GCA_965363935.1 uncultured Gammaproteobacteria bacterium
TTGATGTAGATACCAGTAACTAAGTCATTATTGACTTTCGTTTACTTCACTCCGCCAGGGTGTTGTAGCGTCAATATCATCAATAGAAAATAAAAAGCTGTATCGGGAAATCCCGCTACAGCTTTTTTATTTGCCTCTTCACCCATTAGCCTGTCCTGGAATGATCTCCATTTGCCCTTCCGAGAAAACTCTAACTGAACCCGCTTTGGCACTTGCTCAACGCTGGGGATTTAACTTATCAGATGCCCCCAGGGAACCCTATTATCTTCAACTCACCGCCCAACGTCTGCAACTGATTCAAACCGGCAAACATTCATCCGGTCCCATTTATGTTGACTTTGCTTCAGGCCAAACCGCTCACAGACGACGATTTGGCGGTGGAAAAGGCCAGATAATTGCCAAAGCCGTTAGCTTGCGCAAAACACCCTGCCCATTGATCCTGGATGCCACTGCCGGCATGGGTAAAGACGCATTTGTATTTGCAAGTCTTGGTGCACGGGTCATATTAATGGAACGCTCCCGCGTTTCCGCTGCTTTATTATGTGATGGATTACAGAGAGCCGCTTTGGAAGAAGATATTGCAGATATTATCGAGCGTATGACATTCGTTTACGGTGATGCACGATTTCTTGGCTGTAGTTTCGCTGAAGGCTCTAATCTAGCTGATGGCTCTAATCACGCTGATGGCTCTACTCTGTTAACCGAAACACCCGATATCATTTATCTGGATCCCATGTTTCCTCATAGAAAAAAATCCGCCCTGGTTAAAAAAGAAATGCTGGCATTTCAAAGCCTCATTGGTGATGACGATGACAGTGACGAATTATTAAATGTCTGCCTGCAACTGGCGAAAAAAAGAGTTGTGGTAAAGCGTCCGATAAAAGCACCCTGGCTGGATAATCACAAACCGTCATTATCCATGAATATGAAAAAGCACCGTTTTGATATCTATCTGATTTGAACGATTCCGGTAAGGTAAGCCATACCTCACCACCCTCTGATTCCTATAGCACCACCTTTTCGAACGCCCTCCTTTGGAACAAACTCAAACAAACAAAATTTTTCAGTTGTATCTTAATTAAGCCTCTATCATTTCATAATCATGGCTAATATCAACAGTTTGAGCCAGCATAATTGAAGCTGAGCAGTATTTAGTTGCGGATAATTCTACGGCACGCTTTACCATTTTTTCTTTTAAATTCTTACCCGTTACTACAAAATGAATATGTATTTTAGTGAATACCTTGGGGTCAGTTTCTGCCCGTTCAGCACTCAGCTCTGCTACGCAATCTGTCACTTCCTGACGTGAGCGTTGTAATATCAGCATAACATCAAATGAAGTACATCCGCCAAGTCCCATCAGCATCATTTCCATAGGTCGAATTCCCATGTTTTTGCCACCCAGATCGGGAGGACCGTCCATTACCACAGCGTGCCCACTGCCGGACTGCCCCATAAACATCATATCTTCAACCCATTTGATTTTCGCTTTCATTGCTTCGACCCTCCATTCACCCTATCACTAAATCCGGTAAAATCAGGCATTATTTCACGATTGTCAGTTCAATATCCACTTTTGATCACTTAACAGGCCTGTTTTATTTAAAATTAAATGTGAAATCACCTGAATAAATATTATTAAAAGCATCACACTTCTCTTTTTTCATGCTATTCTAATATGTACTAAGAGCTGTATAAACGTCTCATAGGGACTTCTTTTTTGTTTTTTAGAATTCAATAAGGATATTAGTGACAGGAGGCGTTTTTTAAATACAGTTTTAAAAAGTCCAACAACAATTACATAAGAATAAGCAGATTGGTATGTCGATAATTAATTTGAAAGAAGAAAATCCGGCAATTACTGAATTTCTGAGTCATTGCCATAAACGCAAATATCCGGCCAAGAAAACCATTATTCATGCAGGTACTGAATCAGATACCTTATATTTCATAGTCAAGGGTTCTGTTTCGGTTTTACTGGAAGATAAAGAGGATCATGAGATTGTTCTCGACTATCTTAATGAGGGGGATTTTTTTGGTGAAATGGGGTTATTTTCCCAACACGCCAACCGCAGTGCCTGGGTTAAAGCAAGAAGTGATTGTGAAATTGCTGAAATAAGCTATATGAAATTCAACGGCCTACGTCAGAATTTACCAGATGTCCTGTTTGAAATTTCTACTCAAGTAGTCAATCGCCTGCGCAAAACCAGCCGTAAAGTTGGTGATCTGGCTTTTCTGGATGTTACCGGTCGTATTGCCGGAACGCTACTGGATCTGGCCAAACAACCCGATGCAATGACTCACCCGGATGGTATGCAAATCAAGATTACCCGCCAGGAATTGGGCAAGATCGTAGGATGTTCCCGTGAAATGGCCGGCAGAGTATTAAAAACTCTGGAAGAACAGGAATTAGTTTATGTAAAAGGTAAAACAATAGTTATCTTCGGCACACGGTAAATGTATGCTGAATATTAAGTTTTAAAAATTTTTACAGGAATAACGAATGATTCTTACAATTGATTATTACTCTGATGTCCTTTGCATCTGGGCATATGCAGCAAAAATAAAAATCGATGAAATGAAAAAGCAATTTGCCGATCAGATTAGCATCAATTACCGTTACTCTCCCCAGTTTGTTGATATGCATACTATGCTAAATAACAACTGGGCCGATAAAGGCGGCCTGCAGGGTTATAACAAAATGATGCATAAACTGAACGAAATGTTTCCTTATGTTGAAGTTCATCCTGAAATTGGTTTAAAAAATCTGCCACACTCGTCTGCATCCTGTCATCAGTTTTTAAAAGCTATTGACCTGCTGGAGCAACGTGAAGAAATCAAATCTGATGATGTGCAAAACACCTTGCTTGAACAAGCCGACTGGCTGATACGACTGGGCTATTTTCGTGATGCTCAGGACGTATCCCATCAGTCAGTCCTTATGTCAATTGCAGAACAATTAAAACTACCTGCAGCGCCACTGGAAACACTGCTCACAAATGGTGAAGCAATGGCTGCAATGGCTTCATGCACAACAGATGATAAGCAAAAATTGATTGAGGGCAGTCCAACGTTTGTACTCAATGAAGGCCGGCAAAGACTTTATGGCAACATTGGCTACCACATTATTGATGCCAATATCAGGGCATTACTGGAAGAACCTGAAGATAAACCCGGCTGGTATTAAATTCCTAGTTTCTTCTGATATCAGAGACGCCCATGAAAAAAATCGTAATAACTTTAATTGTTCTTAGTATCACAATTTTTGCTGCGATCAAAGGGACTACGTGGTATTTAACCCAGCAGTTTGTCGATAATCAAATTGTCCAGGCCAAACCCTTTGTACAAATTTCCTATAAAGATATTAAAACCTCTCTGACCGGTAGTGCGACTGTCACAGGTATAAAAATTTATGTTCCTGCAATAGATGATGCTATTTACATTGAATCCATTCAATTCCTAGCACCGGATTTAATGACGCTTTTAGCTCTGGATAACAAGCTGCAACGAAAACAACTCCCTGAATCATTAAGTCTACTCATCTCAAGTGCCTCCGTG
>CBDTVA010000370.1:0-3554 GCA_965363935.1 uncultured Gammaproteobacteria bacterium
GGAGCGGTGTTTATTTGGTCCGGTATTACGCCAAAGGATGAATTTACCTGGTTTCTGGAAGTTTTACCTGTAGTGATAGGAGGAATTGTACTTGCTATAACCTATAATTCATTCAGGCTTAGCTCATTACTTTATATTTTGATTCTGTTTCATTGTATTATTCTAATGATTGGCGCTCATTACACCTATGCCGAGGTTCCCTGGTTTGACGAACTTAAGACATTATTGGGAATGCAGCGCAATAATTATGACAAAGTAGGTCATTTTGTGCAGGGTTTTGTTCCCGCATTAATAGCCAGAGAATTGTTAATACGTAAAAAAATTATCAATGGCAGGGCCTGGCTAAACTTTTTTATTGTCTGTTTTTGTCTGGCATTGAGTGCTTTTTATGAACTTATTGAATGGTGGGTAGCCCTGGCAAGTGGAGAGAATGCGCAAGCATTTTTAGGTACTCAGGGTTATGTGTGGGATACTCAGTCAGATATGGGACTTGCGTTAATAGGGTCAGTTATGGCAATAATCGTATTATCCAAATACCATGACAGACAGTTAAAAAAAATAATTAATAAAGTTTAATAGTCATAAAATATCCATGGATTTTACTGCCGAATGCCCAAGGAAGCTATGCAATATCTGAAGAGTGTTCCTTTTGTGCTTTTATTTCTGCTGCCAGTTTCCTGGAGCATGCTTTGTTATGCCCAGGTCTTGACACTCAGCGAAGAGGAACAGGCCTGGTTAGCCAATCATCCAGTTATTCATATTGCCTATGATAAAAATTTTCCGCCGTTTGAATGGCAAAATTCGCAAGGGATCTATCAGGGTATATCAATTGACACCATTGAATTGCTGGAAAAACAGTTGCAGATTAAATTTAAACGGGTAGAACGAAAGACCTGGCCAAAGATTCTGGAAGCTTTTAAAGCAGGGAAAATTGATATTTTGCCTGCTATTGCGAAAAATGACAAACGTCAGGCGTTTATGTTATTTACCCAACCTCATCTTAGCATTCCGGGAGTGATAATATCGGCCAGGAAATACAATAGTGTTGAGGAACTGAAAGGCAAGAAAGTCGCTGTCGTCAGTGATTATTTCTGGGATGATTTGCTCAGTCAATACGACGAAGAACTGCAAATTGTCCGAGTCGACAGTAGCCAATTGGGTATCGAATTGGCCGCAATGGGTGCTATTGATGCGATGGTGAGTGATCTGGCATCAGTAACTTATACGATTTATGAAGATGGTATTAGCAATTTGCAAGTAGTGCCCGTACCGATAAATAAAAAACAAAAAATGGAACTGGCTATTGGGATCAGAAAAGATTGGCCGCAATTACAGGCTATTTTACAAAAAACACTGGATAGTATCGATCAAAAAGAAAAAGACCGCATCTATAATAAATGGATTAAATTACAAAAAGTAGCCTTTTGGCAAGTTAGCCAATTTTGGTATGCAGTTCTTTTTATCAGTCTGTTTATTATCAGTATTTTTATAGCGATTTTAATCTGGAACAGAACACTGAAGATACAGGTTGCCCAACGTTCTGAACAACTGCAAAAGGCTCAGGTACAATTAATCCATGCAGAAAAAATGCAATCTATTGGCCGCTTGTCTGCCGGAGTGGCGCATGAAGTGAAAAATCCTCTGGCTATTTTGCAAATGAGTATTGATTATCTAAAGGGTGAGGATAACAATGACATTACTGAATCTGTTCTGAATGATATGGATGATGCGGTTCTTAGAGCGGATACGGTGATAAAAGGTTTACTGGATTTTTCCAGAGAAAAAGAATTACAGGTTGTTCAGGGTAATATTAATGAAGTGATAGAAAAATCACTGAAACTTATTGACCATGAGTTAAAGCAGCGTAATATTCAACTAAAGATCTCACTTGCTGCAGATTTGCCCAATCTGGGAATGGATAAAAATCGCTTACAACAGGTTTTTATAAATCTTTTTATGAACGCTGCTCAGGCTATTGGTAGCTCTGACGGTATAAAAAGTAGTGAGATAATAGTGAATTCCAGCCTTTCTGTAGTCAATGATCCCTGGCTGATAGAAAATAGTGAAGGGCATTTTTCCACAGGGCAGCAAGTTATATTGATTAATATTATGGATACAGGTTGTGGTTTAAACAAAACAGATGAGAAAAATGTATTCGAACCCTTTTTCACTACTAAACCAGTCGGAGAAGGCACCGGCCTGGGCTTATCGGTTTCTAAAACCATAATTGCTCTGCATAACGGCATGATTGCCATGAGAAACCGTATTGATGGTGTGAAACAGGGGGTTGAAGTGAAAATTTTATTTGCTGTGCAAGGGGACAATAATGATTAAAAAAATACTGGTGGTGGATGATGAAGTGGTATTGACCAAAATGGTCAAAATGAATCTGGAGAGGACAGGAAAGTATCAGGTGAGAACCGAAAACGAAGGCAGTAAAGCCTTGCAGGCCGCCCGGGAGTTTAAACCGGATTTAATTATTATGGATGTCATGATGCCTGATATGAATGGTGATGAGGCAATCGCAGAAATTCGTGAAGATCCTAATCTGTCGACAACTCCTTATGTGTTTATGACAGCAATAGTCACCAGGGCTGAAACAGAAGATATGGGCACTAATATCGGTGGCAATGAGTTTTTAGCAAAACCGGTTAAAACCGAAGAATTAATCGAAACCATAGAACGAATTCTTAAGCAATAAACAGACGAAGTGTGATAAAAAAACACTGGCAGGTCTATATGATCCACTGCAGTGATAATTCACTGTATACCGGGATTACTACCGATGTGGAAAAGCGTTTTGCCCAGCATAAAAATAAAAAAGGGGCAAAGTACTTTTATGGCCGTGTGCCTGAAAAAATCGTTTTTCTGGAGACAGGACACAATCGCAGCAGTGCCAGCAAACGTGAAAGTGTACTTAAAGCTTATAGCAAATCGGAAAAATGGGCTTTAATTGAAGCAAGCGATAAAGAGCAATTGATGGATCAGACAAATTGATCCCGCACAGTGTCTGCAATACCGAGATTGGCAGTGATTATTTTCAATCACAATCTTCATCATCCCCATAGGATTCACTGCCTGCTTCAGATTCAACAATAGTGTTCACAAACATCATATTTTCAATACGATGAAACTGGCTGTCCATGGCTTTGTGAACGGTTTTATTTCTGACTCTGGAGTAAATCATCACTTTATCAGATGCATTTCCACCTGCCGGAGGATTAAGCAGCATTTCTTCTTCAATTTTACTGTACTCAGTGTCAGCAGATAGTACAGAAAAAGAACAGCAAAAGAGGGCAATACCACCTGTTGAATTGCAATAATTCATGATATTAATCCTTTTAATCTGAGTTCTAGAGTAAAAATTTTTAGAAAGCGCTAATTACTACAGCTAAACTCAACTTAAACTGTAGTACACATATTGATTTGGATCAAAAAAAAATGTAGGAATAGTCTTAAAAAAGGTGTTTTTTATTAAACTCTGGTTTGATTCAAGGTACTAGGACTGCCTATTACCCATAATTTACAACTGGACTTTTTAATCTCAGTCGTGC
>CBDTVA010000371.1:0-3548 GCA_965363935.1 uncultured Gammaproteobacteria bacterium
AAATGTTATTATCTAAATGTACTCCACCTCTGTACCTCTTGCAGGGCAAGGGATTACAGAATAAGTGTAACATTTTGCGGCTTTCTGGGTTTAAGGTCTGTAATTGTACAAATACTCCCAACAATTTTTCAAGTTGTTGGGAGGCCTGCCTTTAAATAGTAGGCACAAAGAAAAATTCACCCGCTTCATGACCCGCATGACGTATTGGAGCATACTCAGGAACCTGCTCTACTCCATAATCAGCCGCTCTGGCAACGATTTTTGTAGAGATACTGCGATGTAAGGCCTGCCCTTCCAGCAAATATTCATTGTTTTCCAGTGAATCTATAAATGCTTTGGCAAAAACCGAGTGATCACCACCGCCTCCATCTAAAACAGGTTTTAATCCACCTGAACTTAAAATTGTCCGGGAACGTGCTCTCAACATGGCTTTTAGCCACTGCTCTTTTTCCTTGAACGATTTCCCTGTATCAAGACGAGCCAGTGAAGAGCGAGTCATTGCACCGGAATAACAGGAATCTGCAACCACCATTAAATGTTTGGCCGCTAAAGAGTTAAAAATATCGGTCAAAGCAACCGTCGAAATCCAGTTGGCGGTATTATCAGCATCAGCATCAATTGGCAGCCAGTGGCCTCGCATATTAACCCGATCCAGTTCACCATGTCCGGCATAATAGACCAGAAGATTATCGTTTTTTGTCAGCTTGGAACGATATTCATTCAGTAAAGACAAAATTTGATAGCGGGTGGCATTTTCCAGTACTCTGGTTTTAAAACCATATTTTTGTCTTAAAATCCTTTCAATGACTTTGCCATCATTTATAGGTGTGCTCAGAAAAGGTAAGGTATTGTATTTATTATTGGCAATAATAATTGCATGATACTGGCCAAAATCCAGGGACTGTAATTGTTTCAGATTTTGCACTTCCCGTGACGCTTCAGGCGCAAATTTTGCTCTTTTTTTAACGTCTCCCATTGAAATAATAAAATCCAGTATGGCTTTTTTGCCTCTATTATCTACGGCAGAAATTTGAACTGGCGTTTCAGTCTGTAGTAATGCCACACTCTGTTTGAATAACCCCAGCTGATCAACCGGACTCTCCCGATCGTTTATGGTTAGAGAAGAGATACCCGCAGTAGAGGTTACCTTGCCGGTGATCTGGCGTTGTTTAACAACCGATCTGAGTGTTACCGTTGGCACACCGCGCAACTGGACAAAGACCGGATCAATAATTTCAATGACAGGCACTTCAGAGCTTGATTCTTTTCTGGCCTGATTTTGCGTGGTCAACAGTTTTTCATTAAGCTGCTGCTTTTCTTTGGTCAGAGTATTGATCTTTTTTTGCTGCTCATCCCATTGCTGATTTTTTTCCTTGATGAGTTGTGCAATTTTTGTCTGGCTACTTTGAGACTGCTTAAAACTGGCAGCATATAATGTTTCAAAACGTTTTTTCTCCGAGTCAAGATTTTTTAACTTCACATTATAAAGTTCTTCCTGGGTACGATATTGATCTTCATTTAACTGATATTGCTGTTGTGATGTATTTAATTGTCTTTGTGACTGCTCTGAAGCTTGTTTTTTCCTTGCCAGTTCATTTTTTAACTGATTGATCTCAGTTTGCGTCACATTACTGGAAGACAATTTATCATTCAATTGTTGAATTTTCTGTTTATAACGATTGTTTTTGGTCATTAACTCCTGAATTGTTTGAAGTTGCTGGTTTTTTTCCTGCTTAAATGCAATAAGTTGTTTTTGTACACTTTTTAATTGATGCTTCTCAAGCTCAATTTGTAACTTTAACTTCTGTGCCTGATTCAATTGTGAATCTTGTACAGTCTCTTGCGGTTTTGTATTTTTAAATGATAAGAGTTGTTTTTCAGTTTTGGCAAGTTGTGCCTGAATATTCAATAATTGCAATTGGCTGGAATTTTTTTCAGATTTATTTCTACTTAAATCATCCGCTAGTTGATGAGCACGTTTTTCAGTTTCAGAAAGCTTTAACTCAAGCGCTTGCACTTGATTTTCATACTTTTTATCTAATTGCTTATTACGATTTTCCTGCTCAGCAATGCTTATTTCCTTGCTTTTAATGACTTCACTGCCCCCAGAATTAGCATTATTTTTTTGCTCCAACCTGCTTTTTTTCAATTCAGATTGTGATAAAAGTAATTTTTGCTGATTCAAAAGCACTTGCTGGCGTGTTTTTTGCAGTTGTTTATTGAGTCGCTTTGCTTCATTTTGGCTCGTTGATAACTCGGCTTTTAAAATCCGGACCCCAGTATCCTGAACCGGTGCAGCGGTTTCTGCAGTATACGTATAGGCAATTTGTTTTTCTGCCAGCCCCGATGCTTTTCGATACCAGTTCATTGCCTGGGTTTTATCTGCTCTCACACCAAGCCCGGTTTCATGCATATAGCCCAGGTTCAACTGGGCCCGGGTGTTACCCTGCTGCGCGGCTTTAAGATACCAGTTAATGGCTATTGCATAATCAGGCTCCAGACCCAGCCCTTTTTCATAGATTTCGCCGACATAGGCTTGTGCATCCGCATCACCCTCCTTTGCTTTAGGCAGCCAGATTCTAAGTGCAGTTGCATAATTGGCCCGATCATAAGCCACATATTCACCGCCCCGGATTTCACAATCAGATGCGGATGTTTTGATTGGCCGCCGGGCGGTTAAATACCTTGCGCTCTGGCCAAGTTTTCTTAATTGACCAGGTAACAGGCAATCAACAATCAAAAATTCTTCCGGATCTGAACTATTGTAAGTTTGATTGCCATCCACCCGGGTTTGTTGAGACTGGCAGGATATCAATAGTGCCAATAGTAGTATAAGTGAAAATAAAATGATCTTTTTCATTAGTGTGCCCCTCTTAGGAACTATGGCAGGCCTGATTTAATGCCTGCCATACATGTTTCATGTTCTTTCGGTATACAACGTAGAAGTTCAGCCCAGATCTGCTGCCAACAACAATTATGTGTATAATCCGGCATAACCCTTAATTGCACATTTTGCTCATCTTTCAGTGCCTTTATCGTGAGTTCAGGCGGAACATTGATATCAGCACCTCCCATCAGGTGATACTGTTTTATATGTGCCGGTAAAGGCAAACTATTGATCGGATTTAAGCTGTTTAAAGCGCTATAAGCATGAACTTCAGCCCATTTATCCGTATCAATATTTGCAGCAATGGTCACGATGATACTGGTTTCTTTAAAACGATCCGCCAATAGCATAGCTAATGTCCCACCGCCGCTGTGTCCAAAAAAAACCAGTTCGGTAAAAGGCTTATGCCTCAGGTATTGCTTCAGTACACTGTCCATACTGTCAACAACCTGCCTGGAATATCGAGCCGATGTCCAGTACCATGGGTGACAATTACGGCTATCTGATAAACCCATATAGCAGGGCCTTCCCAGATATAAAGCCGGTTTATCATCCATAGCCATTAATTTCAGCATTAATGGCTCACGCGGTGTGGGATCCAGAGCAATACGACGCGGCGTTAGCCAGGGTCGACCATCACCTTCGATATAGACATGTAATG
>CBDTVA010000372.1:0-3517 GCA_965363935.1 uncultured Gammaproteobacteria bacterium
GATCAGCAGTATCTCCCTGACTCCTGATTCTGTGGTACAAACCTGGTTATATCTGGGTGAAAAAAAAACCTCACAAGCCAGTAAAAACCCGCAACCAATTAAAGCCTAGGACTATTGAACTATGATTGCTCTGTTCATTATCATAAACTTGGCCTCATATGATAATTGTCGGAGTAATCTTTTTTCTCCATTAAGTGTTTAGTTCAGGGTAGTATACTTCATGACTCAAACAAGAACCGTCTTTTACCTTTCGGATCAAACAGCACTCACCGCAGAATTACTCGGACAAACACTGATTTCTCAGTTTGATTCCATCGACTTTATTACCCAGACACTGCCTTATATTGACAGTGAAGAAAAAGCCCGGGAAGTGGTTGAGCTGATTGAACGAAATGCGCAACAAAGCGGCACACAACCGGTCTTAATTTCTACAGTGGTTCAGTCTGAAATCAAAGCCATATTACACAATTCACCGGCATTGATGCTTGATGTTTTTGAGCATTTTATTTCACCGTTAGAGCTAACCTTCGATACCCATTCATCGCATCGAGTCGGTAAACAGCATTCAACAGAAAATAAAGAGGCTTATGATAACCGGATTCAGGCCATTAATTACGCTCTTAAAACAGATGACGGCCTGTCAAATAAACTCTACTCCAAAGCTGATATTATCCTTCTGGGTGTATCCAGAAGTGGTAAAACACCCACTGCACTCTACCTCGCCATGCAATTTGGCATACTTGCCGCCAACTACCCCAACACTGAAGATGATTTAGAAAATTATGAACTGCCGACCTGGGCACTGCAATTTAAAGACAAATTGTTTGGCCTGAAAATTGATGCTGGAAGACTGCACGAAATTCGCACACAACGTCGTGCTAACAGCCGTTATGCGTCAATGGAACAATGTGAGCATGAAGTGAAATTGATTCATCAGCTATACACCAGAGAAGCCATCCCCACTATTGACACAACCAACCTGTCCGTTGAAGAGATTGCGACCAGAATTATTGCCAGAACTGGTCTGAAACGCTAATGATTACTTGCCGGATATTGAGTGAACCCTGCTCGCTCTCCACATGAAATTAACTATAGAGTAACTTTGACCAACGACCTTCATTTTTCATTTTCTGCTTAACTACTTTCCAGGCTTCTTCGGAACCTGCAGCATGAGACAACACCATGTCTAATGACGGGGCAATTTTTTCAAGACCAGAAAGAAACACATAGGTATCAGGCTTTTGAATCAACTCCCATGCCTCCTGAAGATTCTCCTGCAATGAATGCTCCAGAGCTTTTTCATCACCTGACAATGGTCTATGCGTTAAAGCATTAAATGCACGAAAGGTATCTTCCTGATAGTAATTAGTCAGATCATTGTTTTGATCATTCATATACAGTAAATCAAGACCGCTTTTAGCCCCATAAAATAATCTGACCTGACCTTCCCAGCCCCCTTTATCTTTATAGATATGCTCAATAAATGCACGAAAAGGCGCAATTCCTGTACCCGTGCCTACCATTAATATATTGGCCTTTTTATCGGCGGGAATCTTAAATGGGCTACGATATGGCCCGGTAATTGAAATTATATCCCCGACTTTTGCATCACATAAATAATTAGATGCCCGCCCGGGATACTGTTCACCATTAAAATCATCAATATAAAAACAACGGCGAACCAGAAGCGTAATTTCGCCCCCTCCTTCAGCAGCCAGACTTCCTCGTGCAATGGAATAACGCCGATGATGATTGGTACTGCCAAACTCATCTTTACCCGGGACAATAACGCCAATACTCTGCCCTTGTGTAAATCGAAAGGATGGCTCATCAATATATAAAACCAGCTCCCGGACTTCATCAGTTTCAACATCAGTAATTCGTGATGTTGAGCGGAGTTCTGCTTTCAACGAAGGTTCATTGATTATTTCACTCATGGCTCTTCCTAAATATGACGGTCAGTTATAGTTGTTAACATCATGGCAATGTAACGATTAGATATTAACTGCATTTTGTTACGCATCCTTACGTAAACAAATATAAAGCTACTTTCGTAATCACTTCAGTTTGAAAACCTATACTGATTATTAATATTTTTAATATTTATCAATATTTTCATTAACTTAAGCTATTCTAAACAATGAACTGAACATCAACAACCCTTTTTATCGACAAATCTCAAAACTCAGTATAAATAGTGGATTATTTTTGCATGCAATGATACAGAGGGATGACGGACAGAGCAAAAAAAAAACACTTGTGGGTGGTGCACTGCGGGAATTGATCGCTCAAGGATTAAAAATTCATATCGATAATGAGTTTCAAATATTTTCCTACCTCGGCCAAGATCTGCCCGGCGCATTGGTAGCCACGCCGATGGAGCCTGAAGATGTGCCAGACAGTGTACTTACCATCCATGGTAAAGCCATAGCTATAAAATTCAAAGGTAACGATCAAGAAAACAAATTCTCCCTGGCTGGCATTCAAATGAAATTTTCCATGAAGGAAAAAAATGGCCGCTATAACCTCACCAAAAATGGAAATCTTGGTGACTGGATCATCAAAACCCCATCTACCAAACATAAGAACATGCCCTTAAACGAATATACAGCAATGTCTTTAGCTGCTCTGGCAAGAATAGATATTCCCGAGATCAAGCTCATTGAACTGGAGTTTATTATATCAAGATCAAGTTACGCCAAGACTATCTCCAGCATACGATATAGTAACCACCAGCGTTTATATGGAAGGTGAAACGAAATACGCCTTAAATCTAGGTAAAACCAAAGAGTGGTTTTCGGTGACGGCGGACAATTTTAAATATTGGGCTGATAAGTCCGGTGTTCCTTGGCGTGCAATCAAACCACATATTGACGATACAATGGAAAAGACACGCTAGCTTTACGACGACTTACACCAAACAAACCAACAAGTCCTAACCCCATGAGAGCTAAAGCTGATGGTTCAGGTATGGTTGCATCTGTAGTATTTATAGCTAAGCGTTCGATGACGAATCCAGACTGCGCTCCTTGATCGTGGTTAAATGAGAATGAATTGAATGCAGCTCCCGAATAATTAATAATGCCTTGACCACCATTAACCGTTGAGGCAATGGTCGTGTCATCGAATGTTGTCCCGATCTGGTTAGTATATGAAATGCTTACAGCCCCGGTATGGGTGGCGAAACCAAATAGTGTCTCTACTGGCAATATTCCGACGGAACTAAGGGCATCGAATTCTATTTCGATAGAATCGATGAGTTGCAAAAAACCCAGGGTGTAATTTCCGGACGAGTTGTTATCACCTAACCAAAGACCGGTAAATGTCCCTGAGCCAATAAAAGCGATGCTTCCACCTGAAGTGGATGTTGTGAGAGTTGTTCCCCCAATGGTAACAGGATTTCCAGATGCTAAATCTATATCACATATGTTATGGTAGTAGCTTGAGAAATATTAAAACAAGATTTGCGAGTAGGGTATTTATCGTCTCGGCATTGGGGAAATTCTGCCAAAACAGC
>CBDTVA010000373.1:0-3485 GCA_965363935.1 uncultured Gammaproteobacteria bacterium
TAGTAAACCAGATTTAATAGTTTTGGAGCGACCAGGGCTATGACTATGAATGCTCCGGCAATGATATAGGGAGTATATGAAAAGCTCAGTTCATAAAGCCATGGAAAGAATAAGGCAAACAACAGGAGAATCATTGTTGCCATGATAAAGGCAAACTGTCGTAGTTCTTTGATCGGGTATTGAGTGTTCATATTAGTCCAGTTCAAACTCCTGTCGCCAATCCTGATTGTCTTGGAATTCCCCCTGCTCATCTTTGATAAGAACGCAGTTTTCCAGTACCAATACATCCATTTCTGTTCTCATAAAGCAGCGATAAGCATCTTCTGGAGTACAAACAATTGGCTCTCCACGAACATTAAATGAAGTGTTAATAACAACTGAGCAGTCGGTTAATTCTTTAAATGCTGTTAATAATTGATAATACCGGGGGTTAGTTTCTTTATGAACAGTCTGGATCCTGGCTGAATTATCAACATGGGTGATTGCGGGTAGTGAAGAACGTATCTGTTTTAATTTATCCAGTCCCTTTTTGCTGTCATCATGGCTTTTAAGCAAAGAGGAATTGACCTGTGCAACCATCAGCATGTAAGGACTTACCGTTTCATAGTCAAAGAACCTGGCAACGTCTTCTGCCAGCACAGAGGGAGCAAAAGGTCTGAATGACTCCCGATATTTAATTTTCAGATTCATGGTAGTTTGCATTTCTGTGTTTCGGGGGTCACCAATAATAGAGCGACCGCCGAGTGCCCTGGGGCCAAACTCCATACGTCCTTGAAACCATCCCATAACTTTACCCTGTTCGAGGTATTCTGCCAGTAAGGGGTAGAACTCATCGTCATTATGGAAATGATAGGGCGCAGAGATAGAATCAAGATAATTTTTTATTTGGTTATTGCTATATTGAGGGCCTAGATAACTACCCGCCATGAGATCAGTTTTGTTATTTTTTGTGTCAATATGTTGCTTGTAGTGCTGATACCAGAGAGCCAGAGCACAGCCAATAGCGCCGCCCGCATCACCTGCAGCAGGCTGGATCCATATATCTTTAAAAGGGCTTTTACGAAGCAGTTCACCATTGGCAACGCAGTTCAGGGCAACACCACCAGCCAGACATAGGTACTCATTATCGGTAGATTGATGAATATGGACCACTATTTTTAACAGTATTTCTTCTGTAACTGCCTGAATTGAACGGGCTAAATCCATCTCTTTCTGGGAAATGTCCGTTTCCGGTTTTCTCGGTGGTGCACCAAACAGCTTGTCAAAATGTTTACTGGTCATGGTAAGACCGGTTGCATAATTAAAGTATTTCATGTTCAGGTGAAAGGAGCCATCTGCCCTGACATCGATCAGATGCTCCATAATGAGATCTTTATAGCAAGGCTCACCATAAGGTGCTAGTCCCATTAGCTTGTATTCACCTGAATTAACTTTGAAACCGCAATAATAGGTGAATGCCGAATAAAGCAAACCCAGGGAATGTGGGAAATCGATTTCCCAGACAGGCTTTAAAGTGTTGTTATCGCCCTGCCATAATGAAGTTGTTGCCCATTCTCCAACACCATCGACACAAAGTACTGCAGCTCTGTTATAGGGTGACGGGAAGAATGCTGAAGCTGCATGAGACTGATGGTGCTCGGCAAATTTCAGATTTATAATTTCTTTTTTGTTTTTTAAAAATTTCCCCAACTCTGTGCGCAGAACTTTTTTCAGGTAGAGCTTTTCTTTCAGCCAGATGGGCATTGCGGTAACAAAGGAGCGAAATCCTCGGGGGGCATAGGCCAGGTAGGTCTCAAGCAGTCTTTCAAACTTTAATAAAGGTTTATCGTAAAAAACAATATCATCGACATTATCTAAAGAAATACCTGCGCTTTCAAGGCAATATTGAATTGCCTTTTCTGGGAAAGCAGCATCATGTTTCTTACGTGTAAAGCGTTCTTCCTGTGCTGCAGCGATAATTTTGCCTTGACTAATTAATGCAGCAGCACTGTCGTGGTAGTAAGCTGAAATGCCAAGAATATATTCAGGTATATTATTTTTCATTATCTATTTAATGCACAAGTAAAACGATTGGTTGAGGTTCAGTACTGAGCTGGCCGTTTATTACAGGAAATATTCAATAGAGCTGCTTCATTCGCCTTACTATTTATGAATGAACACTAATTAAGTAGTTTTTGTACAATTTGATGCAATTCTTGCAGACCGCTACTTTACCATATGGACTATTTAATATACAAGTTTAGATTTTTTATTTATGGTATCTCTGTCTTTTATCCTTGTACGAGTTCAAGGTATTTTTTTCGATATAATTTAATGTCAAAATCTGCTAGAAGACGCTGGTGTAATTTTTCACCCAAAAGAACTCGTTTATTTTCAGGGGTATTATAATATTTTTCCATCATAGCAGACAGTTGTTCGACTTCTCTAGGGGCGACCAATTCGCCCTGATCGGTAATGACAGTGGGAATGCCTCCAACTCTGGTTGCAATAACCGGGATTTTAGCTGCCATGGCTTCAAGTAAAACCAGAGGGAGTCCTTCAGAGAGTGATGAAAGCACGAAAACATCGAAAGCAGGCATTAATAATTTTGCATCAATTATCTCGCCTGGAAAGCTGACCGCGTCCTGAAGATTGTTCTCATCAACATATTGTTGTAATTGATTTTTTAACTTACCATCGCCAACTATCACCAGTTTGATGTTTTTTTCCGAGTGGTAAAGTTTTTCAAATGCTTTGATAAGATACAGGTGTCCTTTTACAGTGACCATTCGACCAATGGTGCCAAAAACAAAGCTGTCATTATTTAGTTCAAGTTCGTCACGAGCTTTTTCTCTGCTATAAATTCTACTGAGTAATTTTTCTGTATCAATGGCATTGTTAATGGTTGTGACATTATTTTTATTAAAACCATAGCCAATATTAGATAAATAATCATTAACAGCCTGGGATACAGTAACAATTGTCCAGCGTTTATCCAAAAACAAAAATGCATTAACTTTCCGGTAAAAACGATTAAAATCATCCAGATTATGAACCACTCCAATGCAATGGGGGATTCTCAGGAATTTATTCAGCTTAAGCATAATATCAAGTGTTTTAAAACGATGAGTGATGACCACATCAAAGTTTTCTGCACGACAGAATTTCCAGAGTTTCCACATCAGGGGAATACGCAAGCCTTTCATGTCTTTTTTTTGAAATTTAAAATATTTTACTCGTTCACTTTGTGACTGTATTCCGCTAGTACTCTCTTCGGGGGTATCCGTCAGATAGGTGCTGATGACTTCAAAATCCTTTACTGGCAATGCTTCAACGATCTCTTCCTGCAAGTCGGAAAGACGAACACTGCATTTTGGTAGAAGGTGCAGTACCTTGATTCGTTTAGTCATAAGTTGATTAATTTAGTACAGTAATAATATCAGTGCCTTCATCAAAAAAATGATATCCTTGCTTACAAAGAAAATCAATACAGGCTTGCAGGAAGA
>CBDTVA010000374.1:0-3463 GCA_965363935.1 uncultured Gammaproteobacteria bacterium
TACAAAAAAATAAATATTTTCATATAAGAGACTTATCCAGCTCGTCCGGGTTAGGCCCCCTTCTATAAAACAATGAGCTTATAACAAAAAGTTGAAATAAAGAGATAAATCAAAAGGAGCTATTATGTTTATAGGACAAAGAACAGTCTACCTTGCAGCAGTTGCACTGGTTTTGACTTTTGCTAGCATTGGCAGCAGTTCGGCAGCAGGCCTGGCAAATAAGCCTGAAGTAGGTGAATTTATTAATGAAATGGTTACCCAGCATGGCTTTAAGCAAAACGAACTTGAAACATTATTCAATCAGGTAAAAATAAAACAGAAAATTCTCGATGCCATCAGTCGTCCGGCTGAAAAAAGTAAACCCTGGTATGAATATCGGAAAATTTTCCTGACCGAAAAACGTATTAATAATGGTGTGAGATTCTGGCAGGAAAATGCTGATATTATAGACTATGCGGAACAAATCTATGGGGTTGCACCGGAAATTATGGTGGCCATTATTGGCGTGGAAACCTATTATGGCCGCCTTCAGGGTAAGTATCTGGTCATGGATGCCTTAGCCACACTGGCATTTGGTTACCCTAAACGCAGTAAGTTTTTCCGTAGTGAGTTAAAATATTTTTTGATCATGAGTCAGGAGCAGCAGTTTGATCCGCTGAGTAAAAAAGGCTCCTATGCCGGAGCTATGGGCATGGGACAATTTATCCCCAGTAGTTATCAGCATTATGCCATTGATTTCAATGGTGACGGGAAAAAAAATATCTGGGACGATAATGTCGATGCCATTGGCAGTGTTGCCAACTACTTTAAACGTCATGGCTGGGAAAAAAGCCAGCCGGTGGCGGATTTGGTTAGTCTGAATACGGATACCAGCCTGAGCGAAAACGATGCCTGCAAACGCAGCTGTAAGCCGACACAAAGCGTCGCCGATTTTAAACAAAAAGGAGTGCAGGGAAAAACACAGGTCGATGACAAAAGCCCAGCTATTTTATTGATTCTGGGACAAAAAGGTGGCAAAGAATACTGGCTCGGCTATAATAATTTTTATGCTATATCACGTTACAATCACAGTACCTTATATTCCATGGCCGTTTATCAGCTCAGCCAGGAAATCAAACAGGCCTATCGGGCCATAAATAAGAGCTAAACCGGAAACAGTATAAGTACCTTTACAAAATGAAAACAAGATCTTACCATTCACTCTTACCCGCCGCGCTCGCGTTGCTATTAGCCTCCTGTGGAGGAACCAGCAACAATCCTGTTTTCTCAACCCAGGACGGCCCGCCAGCCCGGCAGATCGATGTTTCCCTGATAACAGATGCTGTCCCTCAACGTACCAGGCGCAGTAAATCCGGCAACCCTGCTTCCTATGTTGTATTCGGCAAACGTTACCATGTCATGTCCTCCAGTCAGGGCTATAAGGAACGGGGGGTTGCATCCTGGTATGGCAGCAAATTCCATGGTAAACGCACGTCCAGTGGTGAACCGTATAATATGCATGACATGACCGCTGCTCACAAAACCCTGCCCCTGCCAAGTTATGTCAGGGTGACCAATTTAAACAATGGTCGTCAGGTTATCCTCAAGGTTAATGATCGGGGCCCCTTTCATGATAACCGCATCATCGATCTATCTCATACCGCTGCTGTAAAGCTGGGGGTCAAAGGTACCGGAACCGGGCTGGTCGAAGTGGAAGCGATTGATCCTGATGCAAACCATGCTGTTTCCAAAGCACCATACACAACTGCTGACTCAAAAACACCTGAGCACAAACAGCTCCCTCCAGCAACACAAAACAGACCCTCCAAATCTTCTGTGGCTCTATATCTGCAACTAGGGGCCTTTGTCAGTTCACACAATGCCTACAATCTGAAAAACAGGGTTAATTCTGCCACGCAATCAAATATGGCCCGCGTTTC
This sequence comes from uncultured Gammaproteobacteria bacterium, assembly GCA_965363935.1. Lineage (GTDB taxonomy): Bacteria > Pseudomonadota > Gammaproteobacteria > GRL18 > GRL18 > CBDTVA01. Next base: position 1,920 of record CBDTVA010000374.1, read on the forward strand.
CACGACCCAGAAAAACACACAGCAATTTTACCGGGTACGCATTGGGCCGGTCAAAGGGGTTGAGCAAGCAGATGAATTGGCACAAACACTTGCTCAAAAAGGCTTTGGCCTGCCCAGGATCCTGATCGAATAAGCTGAGAATTACAGTAGAAAGGGCCAGTAAACTAATCCTGATAATTTTTTGCCCCATTATTATCCCGAGAATTTCAGCCTAAAAATCTGCAGTTGTTTTTTAATTTAACTTGTTTTGAGTTAAAATTTCACTTTAACCCTATTTTAAGTAAATGCATTTGAGCTAATAACCTATGAAACGGACTCTTACCAATTTTTTTATCTACATCCTCTCTATTTTTTTTACCCTTAGTTGTTTTACTTTAAACAGCCAGGCAACCCCGAAGATTATTCCCAAGGCACCGGCCATTGCCGCCAAATCATACATTCTGATTGATCATAATAGTAATAAAATTTTAGCTCAGAATAATGCCGATGAGCCTATGGCACCGGCCAGCATTACCAAAGTCATGACCGCCTATGTGATTTTTTCTGAACTGGAAGAGGGAAATATCAAACTGGATGATATGGTTACTGTCAGTAAAAAGGCCTGGAAAACCCAGGGCTCCAGAATGTTTATCAAGGTCAACAGTAAAGTTTCTGTACAAGATTTATTGCAGGGCATGATCATTCAGTCCGGTAATGATGCCAGCGTGGCTCTGGCAGAACACATTGCCGGCAGTGAAGACACGTTTGCCGCCCTGATGAACCAGCATGCAAAGGAACTGGGCATGACCAACACTCATTTTCTCAATAGTACCGGCCTGCCCGATCCTGAACATAAAACCAGCGCAAAAGATCTGGCTATACTGGCCAATGCGTTAATTAAGCGCTTCCCTGAATATTATAAGTGGTACTCCACCAGAGAATTTACCTATAACAAGATTACCCAACCCAACCGCAATAAACTTCTCTGGCGTGATAATAGTGTTGATGGTATGAAAACCGGTTTTACCGAAGACGCAGGCTATTGTCTGCTTTCGTCTGCAAAGCGCAATAACATGCGTCTTGTATCAGTCGTCCTGGGTACCAAAAGTACCGGTGCCAGAGCACAGGAATCACAAAAACTGCTGAATTACGGCTTCCGTTTTTATGAGTCCCACGTGATTTACCCGGTTGGAAAAGCATTGAAAAACATACGCATTTATAAAGGTGCCCATGAGCAGCTTCCGGTAGGCGTCGCCAAAGACATAGCGGTCACCATTCCTCGCGGTCAGTACAAAAATCTGAAACCATCCATTAATATTAATACGCCATTGGAGGCTCCTGTCAACAAGGGCCAGCAACTGGGTAAAGTTGAAATCAAGCTCAATGGTAAACTTCTGACCAGCTCACCGCTGATTGCTCTGAACACCATTCCTGTTGGCAGTCTGTGGCAACAGGCCAAAGACCATGCTCTGATGATGCTGGAATAGACCTTTTTTATGAAGAACCCTATTGAACCGTAAGAAAACAGCCCTGGGCCAGGAAACAGCCCTGAGCAAAATTCAGCC
>CBDTVA010000375.1:0-3444 GCA_965363935.1 uncultured Gammaproteobacteria bacterium
GTTGCATTCTCTGCAATTTTCATTATCTTCACGATCGCAAGAATTGGCAATAGAGCCATAGCGGTATAGGAAATCATTGCGATAACGGGAAGAAGCATCAGGATAGCCCCAAATCCACCCAGCTTTAGTAGCCGCGATGCTACAAAAGACTGTAGGAATAAGGCTATAACATTCACCCAGAAAAAGAAATCCCCATAAAATGCAGTCGTTCCGTCACGAGTAAACTTGATTATTTTCTGAGAATCTATTATCCCCTGTTCTGCAGCCTGATTTGCCAATACGTCCTGGATAACGCGAAACAATAAATTTTCACCATTAGTATTGACCCAGTTGGACAGCAGTGTAACTAAAGCCGCAAACAGTACAAAACGGCTTAAGAATATCAATCTGGCTCCGCTCATAAGTGACTTAATATGTTTTTCAGACAATAGAGTCGGAATCTCTTCATCAGAGTTATTTCCACCAGCTGAAGTATCTTTTCGTTGGTATGCATCTACAATGCGAGTCAATTTAATCGATAGAAACAATGGTAAAGTAGCAACGATGAGCAGATAATCAGTGGCAATGATACCGCTATCAACAATCATATCGACCAACCATGAACCAGCAACTGCACCTGACGTCCCCCCTATGGCTATAAACGGTATTAAACGCTTACCTCGCTCATCATTGTATATGTCAGCACAAAAAGTCCAGAATTGAGCAACTACAAAAACCCCAAACATACCTACCCAAAGATAGAAGATGATCCCGGAAGCCGGTAATTGATCAATAAAAAAACCGGGCTGAAGAAACCAGAAGATTACCATATTGGAAATACAGAACAGGGTAGCCCGTGTTATTAATGTGACACGTTTCCAACAGGAGGATAGGTGACCATACCATCCGACTATGAACAATAGAAATACACTCTGAGCAAAGCTTGAATATGCCCTGACTTCCATCTTTGTTAATCCTGAAATATCTGAAACTGCAATCCAACCTTCCCGTAACGGCTTAACGAAGTAATAAGCACAAAGAATGAGAAATACATTGGCGAACATTAAAATTGCAGTGTAGCCTTCCCCGGCACGCACTTCGGTAAAAATTTGAAGAATTCGTTCCGCCCTTGTAAGTTGCATATTTTCCACTGGATCAATCATCTCAATCCTTATTGTAATAAGGTTGATGTATTAAAAAGCTGGATTGGTAAACGTATGAGACACAGTGATTGTTAATCAGTATCCAATATTTCCTACTGAACAGTATCATATTTTCTGATTAATCTAAAATACCTGTGTCTCATAATGCTTATTATTATCAACCAGAGGTTCATAACAACTGTTTGCGCCTACTACTATACCAGTGATTTTCAAAAGTGGATTGCAGATATTAATTCTGTAATTAACAACTAAAACTGCACATACTGTTTTTGTCATTGTCTCTTTGGAGTCTACCTGATTTTAACTTTCAATCGAGTCTGAGTTCATTGCTTTGCAGTGTGGGACCGTGGACGCACATGAGGGTCTTGCAACTTGATAAAACTCTGGAAGGGCAAAACCAGCATCTCTATAATCACTACCTCTACGGTAACCAGTCCTGGCCAGGTGCTTTGGCACTTCTCGACCAACCCATGGACAAAGAACCCGAAACAAAAGGGGCATCCATTGCTTTATATGTAGAAATTTATAACCAATTATTTTTTATTATTCTGTTCTTTTAAGCCGGGTGTGACATTTTCCCGCTTGGATTCTCCACTCAGGCCCCAGAAATTATTTTGCTCTTCAGCTTTAATTAATACGCACCTTTTGACATAAAACAAATAATTTTCATCTTCATCCATATCTCTATTGTATGGGTGTATTCCTTCAATGTAGCATTCTTTTTCTCTTTTTAAGGCCTCTGAAGCTTTCCGGTAATTTTGCCATTTTTCATCCGGCAGCCATATCCTCTCTATGCCTTTTAGCACCACAATTGAAGCACCTAAAATAGCCGTTGTAATTTCCGTAGCAGGTGCTGCAAATAGCAGGGGAACAATACCGACAATAGCCCCAAAAAATATGATTAATATCCCTATTGCCTGTGCTATTTGTTTATTTTTCGTGGCATTTTTGCTATACCATTGTTTTTGATTTCCTGATCGCTCATCATAAGAATCCGCACGAGTTATTCTTTTTTCTATTCCGGGTTCGATTTCTGTATTCATTTGTTTTTCCCATTTATTTTCTGTTGTATAGACATAGGTCAATCTCCCTGTGTGTCAGTATTAAACAGTTTTTTAGTATCCAGAATATAGACTTTACCGGAATGCTTTTTAACACAATTGTGCATATGCCGGGTGCCGCCTGGTCCATCACCGCCTTTGCCGTCCCATAAACAGATACAATGAACCTTTTCTGCCCCCCACGAGATAGCAGAATAAAGCTGCCAGAGATTATTGCGTTCGTACGGGTTGATATGTGCGGGTAATTCGCCCAGCTCATCGGGCATAATTAATAGACGGGTGTCTGGATTGTTTTTGGCTGTATAGAATCGCTCTTGCCAGTTATCACCGGCAAAGCTGACTGAATTTTGTAAAAATTCAGGAACAGCAATAGGGATACGCAATTGTAACTTTAGCTTCAGTTCGAGTGCGGCTTCAGCAAAAATGAGATCGCCGCCACAGGCAGCGCCACATAGAGCCAGGTCTTTTGGACCGGCATCCAGGGCTTTTAGCTGATTCTGGATGGTGTCAACTGCTATTGATTCCTTTTCTTTGGGAAAACGCACTGTTTCACGTCCTGGAGCATCGATCATGTGACCGCTGAATAAAAAAACCTTGCGTGGTGTCCAGTTATTTTTCGGCTTCTCGATTTTGTCGATGGCACGATCAAACATGGCCATGGCAGCCGCTACTTCTTTGGGCCGGAAGGCCAAATCCTGCAATAATTTAAGTTGCTGGCAGGAGGAATCCAGCGCAAACCAGTTTTTTCTTGCTGCGTTGATAGCATGTTTATAAGCTTTTTCAATGGTTTTGATATCACTGACTAATAGTTCAAGGTCGGCCAATGAAACCCTGGCCCAATAGTCGGGGCTGGTTAAATCTTCTTTGCTCAATTCACTGGTGATTGCCCAGCGGACACCGCCGTCCAATGTTGTTAATTCGCTCTCGTTCTGTGCATTACTTTCACCTGATAAATGTTTTAAAATGCAGGACAGGGTCAGTGCATTAATCCCCGCATAATAATTTTTTGGCTGTTCTATAAAACCCTGGCGGTAAGCCTGAATCGCTTGAGTTAACTGAGCACTTTCATAAGCGGCATCATCAAACATAGCCTCGGGGGTTTTATTGTCTTCCCGCCACAAACTAACCCAGCGATCTTTTTGCGTACGTCCCAATAATGCCCAGGTTTCGGCATCATTGGGATGATCTTTTGATAAGTTTTTCAGACCTTGTTCGGATTCAGCAATTTTATTTAAGCGCCC
>CBDTVA010000376.1:0-3435 GCA_965363935.1 uncultured Gammaproteobacteria bacterium
TCTCGGGTTTTGAAAAGTGCTTGATAGCATTCACATGTTCTTTACGTGTAACTAGCAACAGAGCCTCCTTAATGCTCACTAAACGTCTTTTCCGATAAGAGTCTTCCGGCCATTCAGTAAGTGTTTTTTTTATCAGTAAAGGGTATATCTCCAGGGTATTAGAATTATCTCTTTTAAATTCTTTGTGCAGTCTGGAATTAATGACTTTGCCTTTGACACCAGCTTCTTCATAGCTTTCCAGCTCCGCTACCTGTGCCTGATTCAGGTTTTTCTCTGGTTGGCCTTTGGGCAGTATCCATAATTTTCCGGAACTGTTGGTAATCAGCATAATATAGATTTTTCCTTTCTTGACAAGAAAAGGAAATGCGCCAATTTCTAGCATAGTTTATATTTGACCTTAATGTTAATGTTAATGATTAATGCTCAAACTCAATTAAATATTTATGCCAGGAAATTTACTATTTCATTAAATAATGTCCGATAAGACTGAACGTGATTTTTTCGTGAAGCATAGGCAAGTACTGGTTTTCTGTGAATACCCATGCGCTCAATTTCAGTTGAAAAACCGATGATGCTTTTCATAAATTCCGGATATTTTGTTTCCATCTCTTTTATGGTTTGCCGGTGAAGTTTATTGTTCTTTTGAGCCATGGAGAAAAAAGGTCTGATTTTTTTCTTTTTATAACCATTATTAGCAAAAAAAGTGTGTAATTGCTCAAAGGTTCGTTCCGATAATGTCGTCGGTATGACGGGTACCAGAATAAGATCAGCGGCATTAAAAACATTTTCTGAAAGCAAATTGATATTGGGGGGACAATCCAGAATAATCAGATCATATTCATCTTTTAATAAAGACAGTAGCTCCTTCAAACGTTTTTTTGACTTGCTCATATTGTTAAGCATAATATCAAAGTTTCGAAAAGAAAGGTTGGCCGGTAAAATATCCAGTTTTTTATAATTTGAGCCTTTGATGTATTTTAGAAGGCGAGATTTTTTGTTAAAAAAAGAAACGTGGTTTTCTTTCTTGCTGGCACCTATGCGAAAATAAAAAGACGAGGCACCCTGTGGATCCAGATCAATCAACAGGGTTTCATTGCCGGATTTTGCTGCGGCATAAGCAAGATTAACAGATGCGGCTGTTTTGCCAACACCACCTTTGATGCTATAGGATGCAATGATTTTCATATATTGACTTCTGCTTAGATTAGAGGATGACTATGTGGCAATTCAAGGCTATGTGTTAACTCAAGGTTGAGTGTAGTCTAAAGACTGAATAACAAAGGTTTCTTTAAATAACTGGCGATTTTCGGCATTGGAAAAAACGCCCAGTTCCTTAATACATCTTTTGCGTTCTTTTTTCTGAATTGTATACAAGATTGATATCAGACCACCCAGAGAGGCGATGAGCATAATATCTTTTTTAGGCTTGTGTTCAATTTCATAGAGATATTTCTCCAGGAATTCACCCTGAACAGTCAAATCATTAAACACTCCAAGTTTATCCTGTAGAGTTTTGAGATGGTTACCTACTGTCTTAATTTGTTTTTGCTCGAACAGACCACCAAAGAAATACAGCAGGTAACGTAATTTTTTGCAGTCAATACGGATACTATGAATCGCTTCATCCGGGGTTTCAGTGGTAATACTAGCGGCTGTTTTCTGAATCTTTTTGTATCTTTTGAGGATTTTTTTCACTGCTAATTCAATGGACGGTTTTTCACTCCATTGTGTTTCCAGGGCAGAATAACCATTGTCAAACAGAGACTGCAGTTGTTCGATTTCCTGCTGATAAGTTTTGCTGGACAACCATTGGGCAATTCGTTTTACTTCAGTGGCCCGGTCTTGCTCAAAATCACTGAACATGGGCAGCAGGCCGTTGCGTAATGAATCGGGCAGCAGATTCATATAACGTTCTTTATCCATGATAAAGACATCAAGGTCACGCAGATGGTTGGTTTCCCGGCCCAATGAGCCAAAGCGCTCTTTTAACTGCACCACATCCGCTTCAGGAAACACTTCCTTAAGTTGAGCAATGGCTGCACGAACCATACGTAATGCAACCCTGAAATGATGCAGAAACTCGGTATCAATGTCTTTAATAATACCTTGCTCAGTCAGGCGCTGTTTTTCAATCATGGTAGAAATAATGGAACTGGCTGCTGAACGGGCAGGCATGTCAGGGGATATGGAGAGTTTTGGCTTGACGGTATAAGGCTGCGGTGAAATACCAATTGCGCTGAGCAGGGAATCGAGAGGCCCCAGGCTGGGTATAAAACCACCCAATTGCTGTAAGAGCTCGATGGCCTGTGTATTTTCATTATGGTAACCAGTCAACGGCATGAGTTTAGCCTGGCGCATTAATGCAATGCGTGGTTTGTCTGGATCGAAAATGGATAGTAACTGGCAATAGACTAAAATTTTACCGTCATTGTCCTGAAGATTAAATTGCTCTATTTTCAATAGTCCTTCATAGACAGGGCAGAGGGCACGCAACTTGAGGGTATCCTGTAAAATCGCTTTGGCCGGTGAATCCGGGAAATCCCACCAGAACCTGGATGCCGCATCACTATTATCAATTTTCATAGCCAGATCGGGGTCCAGCAAATCATCTTCATTCCAGAGGCTGATATCATTATTTTCATGTCGAATGGCCATCATATCGCGGCTATAGAGTCCCCATTCAAAACTGTCAAGAATGGCAAATTTCTCTGTAATATTTTCAACTTCTTTGACCACAAAACAGCTTTTCAAGATATCCAGTAAATGTTTTTTTGCTGTGTTTTCAGGCAGAATGTAGCGGGTATAATTGCTCTTGGATGCTTTCATTTTTAATATAGCTCAGAATTGGTTTCCAATTGACATGATAATTTCACATGCACTATAGCGAATATGACAAAATAAATACAGGTTATCAGTTAATTTAACAAATGGTAAACCCCCAGCTCTGCTCAAGCCATTTACTTAAAGTGTTGAGTTTTCTGGGAGTGGTACCATAATAATTCTATTAAACATTGAATTATTATGGTATTTATTGTGCAAAAGATTTCAGAAAATAAACAAGTTGAAAGAATTCCAAAGCAATTTGAAAATAATCAGGATAATTTTTGCAAAAAACCAACCTGGCCAAATTTTGGTATTCCAGCCAAGCAACCTGAGTTTGGAACAAAACAGGTGCGTGGTGATAACGTATTATCTCTGTTCGTTGTTAACACAATGGCAAATAACAGTAACATTGATAGCTGCGAGGCAATAACAACACTACGGTAGTTATGAATGTTATCAATGCTGTTTATACAAAAGATCAACATCAAATTAGCATTGCGATGATGGGAGGTAACATGGGACTGGCTACATTTACTGCCCTTGCACAACTTCAGGGTAGCAAAAGAGTCAGAGTTCAACGTCTCACAGCGATCGATTTATCTCGAGGAAATC
>CBDTVA010000377.1:0-3430 GCA_965363935.1 uncultured Gammaproteobacteria bacterium
CGGCTATGCCGAAAGTGGCCAGTCCGGCGGCATCAGGTATCAGAAAAAATCGAGGCGATATCACGATCAGACGCGCAGTAACGAACATCATCAGTGCGCTGCCAAGTGAGGCAATAAAAAAAATCTGATCGTTTATCCAGAACACTTCCCGGTCCAGCAGCATATCGCGCAAGGAACCACCGCCCAGTCCCGTGGCAACGGCAATAATTATCACTCCAAACAAATCAAATTGTTTAAAACCTGCTTTGAGCACACCGGAAGCCGATGACACAATGACAGCAAACAGAGTTATCCAGTACAGGTTGTCCAGAAGGGCTGGTGTCGGGTTTAAGTTCATAGTAATCGTGTCTGCCAGGGCATTGCTTTAAATTATTTTAAAGCAAAATAAACGACTGTTAGTCAAAATGTTTCATTAACTCTTCGGAATCAATCCAGGCCCGATTGTGTTCAAGTGGTTTCAACCAGCCATTGCGACGAAATTCAGCCGTCGCTTTGCTGGCACTTTCAGTGGTTATTCCCAACATGGCGCCCATATCATCCCGAGTTGGTAGAAAAAAACTGTCATCTGGTGAATTTTGCTCGAGTAATAATAACAGGCGGGAGACTCGCACTCTGGCATTGCCCGTTGACAACCGGGTTATCCAGGTATCGGCACTACTTAAAGCTTTTTGCCAGCGCTGCATAAGTGCATTATGAAATCTGGGTGTATCATGTCGCAGTGATTCTATAATAGAGCGGGGAATACGGCAGACCTGAACATGATCCATCGTTATCGCGTCATGGTCTGCAGGCTGGCCATTTAAGCTTTCCATACCCACTAAATCACCCTGACTCAGCAAACGCACAATCCTGCGATCACCATTGGGTAAGTACTGCACCATTTTGATGAGCCCGGAGCGAACCGTATACACAAAGGGCATGTCATCCCCCTGCTGATAAAGCCGGCTACCGGGAACAAAGTCCAGGTCGTCAATGGGATAATGAATACGATCAAAATCCTCTTGATTCAAATCTGAAAATAACACCAGATGGCGAATTGCACAATTTTTACATCGCTCAGCACCTCGCCAAGCGTTATCTATTTGCAGGTTTTTCATTGATCTACTTAATTATTTGAAAAAATAGTCAGCAGAATTGAAATATTTCAATGCTGAGAACTAAGAACCATATTACTATAAGCAAAAATTAATTCAAAGATAACAAAAATGTAACGTCTAATCACTTACTTTATATATGGTTACTATGCATTTAAAGCTGATAGACATGACTGGCACAAGTCAAAACGCATACTCTATTAAATGCACGAAACAGTTAATTATTAAAGGAATACTTATGAAAGAAATGTTATTACAGGAAAAATTTCCTATATTCACACTTGACGTTGATAAATCTGAAACTGATTTTAATTCCGCTCAGGATCTGGTGAATCACTTTAAGCAATTAATTGATGAACATAAAGTGACTCGATTTATTGGTGAATTTGATCATTATAGTCATACCCTGGGACTGGGAGACGGAGTAGTTGCCAAAAACATTATTGATGCGCGAAATATTGTTTTTTGCTTTGCTACCAAACTACCCTCAGCTGAGATTCTGGCCGTTAGACCCCGTTCTATTGGTATTGCTGAAACAGAAACAGGCTTTACTCTTTCTTTTCTGGAAGCGCCGATGGCACTTGCCCATGATACCATGGAGTCATGGGTCAACGGCATAGTAAACGCTAAACAGGCTGCTTAGGCAGAGAAGAACCTTATGAGAGGTGTATTATGAAAATTGCAGTAACCAGTCAAAATTTCAGAACCATAACCGGCCACGCAGGTAAGGCTCGCCGCTTTATTGTCTATTCAGAAAACCCGCAGGGACAATGGTCTGAGTCCGATCGCATCGATTTACCCAAAGAAATGTCAATGCATGAGTTTAGAGGAGCAGCCCATCCAATAGATGAACTGGATATTCTGATAACAGCCAGTTGTGGTAATGGATTCATCAATAAGATGTCAAACAGAGGGGTGGCTGTTATTACCACCAGTGAAACAGATCCATTACTTGCCGTGACTCAATATGCCGCTGGTACGCCTCTGCCTCCAGCCGCGCCCCATACACATTAATTGAGGAGTTAATATAATGCTCGATCTCAGAGGACTAGAGCAGATGGACGAAATATTGGTTATGGATAAAGGCAAAATAATTGACCGAGGTAATTTTCAACAACTGGCAAAAGGCAGTGACGCATTTAAAACATTACACGATTTATTATTTGATGTTGATCAGATTCAAATGAAATAAAATTATTTCTGCCAACCTATCAGACAAAAAAGGCCCACACAGCTAACTGTGTGGGCCTTTTTTGCTTTAGTTAAAGCAGGTTTGCTCTACTGTAATGCTGTCGTATGGCAATCAGTACACGTTACCATCATTCCTTTATCGTAGTCTTTGGTTAAGCCGTCTTTACCGTCAAAGTCCGTTTTAAGACCAAGACGTTCAGTTGCAGCAAGAGCCAGAACAGAACCTTTTCCATCAACCCCGTGACATGCATAACAGGCTTGTGGGTCAGATTCCGCCAGACCACCGTGATTTTCAACAAACTTGGTATTGCCTACAGGATGCAAACCATGTGGGCCATCAAGATTGCTGTCCATTTCTCCCGTATGACAGGTTGAACATTCTATAATAGTTCCCCGATGCCCCTGCAGCTGTTCCGAAGCAACATTGTCGTTTGCATTGGGGTTCTTGTTCGGCCAAATCCCGTGAGTAGCGCCATGACAGGCCTCACAGAAGATACCTTCGTGGCCGGTGCTGACCCGGTAGAGCATAGGATTGCCGATTCGGGGATCATTCCTGCCGGTTACGGCCAGATTGTCCTCCTCGATGACATTTTCCGCAAAGCGCTTGTTGGTAGGAACAATAGGTGTCGCCTTGCTGTCACCGCTGCGATAGGCCTGGAACAGACGAATACCATCTGGATTCATATTGGTATCGGCAATGTTGACTACCGTGCCTTCGGTTCCCACCAGGTTATCCAGGGCATCACCAGTGTGGCAGGAGCCACAACCCGGTTCATTGGCCCAGGGTACACGGGGCTGGTCCGGATTGGTGTAGAAATCACCACCCAGTTCAAAAGCACCTGGATTGGCTGAAGTGATCCCGCGGGTGAAATCATTACCCACCTGCTCCATATCGCCATGACAATCCTGACAGAGCATACCGCCATTGGACATGGCGCCGCGCAAACAGTCAGTGCGTCGACCCGGATGGCACTGATAACAGGTTTGCTCCAGGACGTCTCTACGCATATCATCATTTTCGACTATGCCCATCTCGTTCTTGATGGCAGCCGGCATATCAGGAAACAGTTTCTTGCCATTCGAACCGATAACAGTTCCATGGTGACTGTGCATGACATTTGACATACTTTTGTGCTTGAGCTGAT
>CBDTVA010000378.1:0-3420 GCA_965363935.1 uncultured Gammaproteobacteria bacterium
GTCCGGGTGGCGGCTATGGCGGTGGTCCGGGTGGCGGCTATGGCGGTGGTCCAGGCGGCGGCTATGGCGGTGGTCCAGGAGGTCCAGGTGCCTCCTACGAGCAGCAATACGATATTCCACCCGCACCGTCATTACCGGAACTTCCAGAAACACAGATAACTGCTCCGGCAGAATAAACAAGTATTACTGCATAAAAAAGGGAGCTTTAAGCTCCCTTTTTTTATTTCATTTCTTTTTAGCAATTGAAAGTTTTAGCTATAGCAGAAATCAGGCCGCCATAACGGATTTCAGCTTTTTCATGGCATTGTTTTCAAGCTGTCTGACACGCTCTGCAGAAATGTCGTATTTTCCAGCCAGATCCTGAAGCGTAAGCTTGTCATCGCTTAACCAGCGCTGGGAAACTATATCACGGCTGCGATCATCCAGAGTAGCCAGAGCAGAATGCAACAGGTCAGATTGATTTTTCTTGGTGTCTGATGCAACCAGTGACTGTTCCGGAGAAGGCTCGGCTGATTCCAGGTAATTGGCTGGAATAACCGGCGCGTTTTCATTGTCTTCTTCATCATGACCGTCAAAGGCATTGTCCTGGTAGGTCAGACGTGCCTCCATTTGCAAGACATCTTTAGTGGTGACACCCAATTCACTGGCAACAGTATTAACTTCTGCATCAGAAAACCAGCCCAGACGTTTTTTCTTACGGCGCAAGTTAAAAAACAGTTTGCGTTGTGCCTTGGTGGTGGCTATTTTAACAATACGCCAGTTGCGTAGAATGTATTCATGAATTTCAGCTTTAATCCAGTGTACGGCAAAGGATACCAGGCGTACTTTCTTCTCCGGATCAAAACGTTTGACCGCCTTCATCAGACCAATATTGCCTTCCTGAATCAGGTCGCCTTGTGGCAGACCATAACCACGGTAACCACGGGCAATGTGTACAACAAAGCGTAGGTGAGACATAATCATGCGTTGTGCCGCATCCAGATCACTGCCATCTTTAACTTGTTGAGCCAGCGTGGATTCTTCTTCAGCAGTTAGCATAGGGATTGAATTGACAGCGCTGATGTATTGGTCCAGACTGCCTGTAGGAACCGCCAATGGTATAGCTAAAGATTTTTTAGTCATATATCTTTCCTCATTTACGGACTTGTTTTAAGAGAGCCTTCAGCTACTTAAGTTCAGCATCAACTACTTAACCCTCAATTTAACAAGGACCGCATAATCTACAAAATTCATGTCATTTTAGCACTCATTGCTATAGAGTGCTAATTTCAAATAAAGTTCAATTTTATTACCAGCTTGTGAGCAATAATACGATTTCAAAGGTATAAAAATGGAACAGACAGAGAGAATAACAGAAATCATTAACCAAGTAAATTACTCGGGATAAGGTACACACCCTGTAAAAAATAGTCTACACTTTAAAAATAGCTCTATAACAAATTCATTCATTTACGATGAAAAGGTATTCTTAATGGAGAAAGGTTTTATTTATCAATGACTAATGGTGTGTGATCAAATATCGTCACTGAACAAAGCGGAGGATTAAGTCGGGAGTTGAGTATAGTGCTTCTATCATTTATAACTCTGAATTACTCGACTGATTAAGCCTGAAACCGGTGGAACAAGGAATAAGCGTGACATTTTATTCCGTTATGGCCAGGATTACCTAAAAAAAGGAACAAACATGAAAAGAAAAATATCCCTACTCATGAGTTTAGTTCTCTCCATTCCACTGGCACAAAGTACTCTTGCGGAACTGCCCAAAGCTGCAACACTCGATCAACAAAAAATTATAGCACCGGAAATGGTGGCAATAAAATCCGGCTGTTTTCAGATGGGTAGTCCGGATAATGAAAAAAAACGTGGTGATGATGAAGTTCAGCATCAAATTTGTGTAAAACAATTCAAACTCATGACTCACGAAGTGACAGTAGGCCAGTTTCACGCATTTATCTCCGCTACTGGTTATCGCACTGATGCAGAAAAAAACACCGGCGGCAAAGACGGTTGTTTTGTTGATAAAACAGGCAGTGGTGACTTTGGGTATGTCTCTGGTTTCAGCTGGAAAAAACCCAACTACAGCCAGGACGGTACGCATCCGGTTGTCTGCGTCAGTTATAATGATGCAGATGCTTATAGTAAGTGGCTGAGCAATGAGACTGGAAAGCAATTCCGGCTCCCCACCGAAGCGGAATCGGAATATGCTGTTAGAGCCGGTACAGACAGTACCTTTTACTGGGGTAGCGATCCTAATTACACAGGATTGTGTCGCTTTGCTAATAGCGCAGACAAAAGCGCAAAAAAAACCTATCCTGATTTGACGGCTTCTGGCTGCGATGACGGATACGTTTATACATCCCCTAAAAAGAGCTTTCATGCCAATAGCTGGGGATTGTACGATTTAAGTGGTAATGTATGGGAATGGAACTGTTCACTTTATAGCAAATCTTATGATGGCTCTGAAAATCAATGTAGTAACGGTGAAGAAAAGCGTTCGTTGCGAGGTGGATCCTTTTTCAACGGCGCTGCCGGGTTGCGTTCTGCTGATCGTCACTGGCACGACTCTGGTGATCGTTTCTTCGCTGTCGGCTTCCGCCTGGCTCAATCAGATTGAGTGTAGTTTTAAAAAAGCACTGTTGTGCAGAATGTTCGCTTTGACCCTACATGGCTATAGATTGCTGCAGATCTTGAGCCAGCCAGTCGACTAAAGTGCGGACACGCGTGCACTTATATGCCTCACGTGACCCGCGATCTTTGCCTGACCGTGCAAGAGAAAACCTCATCGATGTGCGTTTGTGTTTCTGGTGCCCGGAGTAAAGCATTACAACTTGATTTGTAATACCGGTTAATCTTTCAAGCTGCTCATGATTTTGTCCGTGACATGATTCAGGGCGCCCCAGACGAGATCACTTCCCACGAGCCATCGGGCTGTCTGCATGCAGTACCGTAGGCCTGACCTTTCTTACCGCCTACCGTGACCTGATGCTGAAATTCTCGGCAGTAGCGTCCTGATGTGCTGGTGCCGTCACGCACAGGAGTTACGGAGCCGGATGCTTGTCCATCATTCCAGGTTATACTTTCACCAATAGGGGCTGACGCAGCTCTGACCTGAGCAGACTCATGAGCCCTTTGTTGACTCTCATTCACATTATCAAGAACTTTTAGAGTGATTGCAGTAAATGCCAGCCATGGATAGGCATCACTATCTAAAAAATAGTGCCCATAGCCGCGATACATGGGTCCATAATGACGAACAACATGTACATTGCGATAGCGATACCAGCGTTGTGCAGGTACATGACGTCCTGGACCGTGGTGTATAACCGTTGGTCTGGAGTGTCTTCTATCATCGTAGATCCTGCCGTGTTGAGCTGGCCTGTGATGATCTTTTCTATAATTATCGTATCTGTTGCCTGAGTG
>CBDTVA010000379.1:0-3401 GCA_965363935.1 uncultured Gammaproteobacteria bacterium
TGCGAATTATAAAAATGAATTACTGGAATATTATCACCATCTGCGGGGTGCTCTGGCCGGTGATAAACTAGTCTCTGAAAAAATACCAGAAACGGCAATGGCACATGCTCAGAAACATCTGGACGTAAATTATGTCTGTCCCATGCATGGGCAAATTGTTAAAAATGAGCCGGGTAGCTGTCCGATTTGCGGTATGGAACTGGTGCTTCAGGAGGCTGAGCCGGAAGAGAAAAATATCCTCTACTGGGTGGCTCCCATGGACGCCAATTATCGCCGCGATCAGCCGGGTAAATCACCGATGGGCATGGATCTGGTTCCGGTTTATGCGCAAGAAGATGAAGTCACGGATGTGATCAGTATTAATTCAGCAGTGCAGCAAAACATCGGCGTAAAGATAGCCAGGGTTCAACGTGGAGATCTGTGGCGCAAGGTCAGAACTGTGGGCTATGTGGAGTACGATGAGGATTCTATCTCACATATCCATCTACGTACTGAAGGCTGGGTTGAAAAATTGCGGGTGCGTGCTGTCGGTGACCGGGTCAAAAAAGGTCAATTGCTTTTGGAAGTTTATTCCCCCGAATTGATCCGCGCCCAGCAGGATTTTGTACGCGTGTTTGCCCAAGACGGCAAGTCTCTGACTGATGCTGCAGAACGTAACCTGATTGCCCTGGGAATGAGTCGTCGTCAGATGGCGCACTTGCGCAAGACACGAAAAGTAAGCCAGACGATTAAAATTTATGCGCCCCAGGATGGCATTATTGAACGTATGATGATGCGTGATGGTATGTACGTCACGCCCAGTGATGAACTGGTAAGCCTGGTGGATCTGGCTACGGTCTGGATTCAGGCCAATGTGTTTGAGCGTCAGGCCAATTGGGTTAAGGAAGGGCAGGATATGAGAGCGGTCCTGAACGCCTTTCCGCAACGGCAATGGATTGGCAAGGTGGACTATATCTATCCCGAACTGGATCCGGTGACCCGAAGTTTGAAAGTCCGCCTTCGTGTGCCCAATGAAAACCGGCAATTGAAAAAGGGAATGTATGCCGAGGTGTTTATCAATGCCGGCCAGATCAAAGATGCCCTGATCATTCCCAAGCGGGCGGTGATCCGCGATGGTAAGGATGAGCGGGTTATTGTGGCTTTGGGCGAAGGTAAATTTCAGGCCCGCAATATTAAAACCGATGTTGAGATTGATGATCAGGTCACCGTCCTGTCCGGTTTGCAGGAAGGCGATGAAATTGTTACCTCGGCGCAGTTCCTGATTGATTCCGAGGCCAGTCTAAAGGCCAGTTTTTCCCGTATGCAAGAATAACAACTGGAATAGGGCGAGCTTGTAATATGATAGAAAAAATAATTGAGTGGTCGATAAAAAACAGAATTTTGGTGTTAATGATATCGATCATGCTGACTATAGGCGGGTTTATTTCAATTAAATCCACCCCTGTTGATGCCATTCCAGATCTGTCTGATGTACAGGTGATCATTAAAACCTCCTTTCCGGGACAGGCGCCTCAGGTGGTTGAGGATCAGGTGACTTATCCTCTGACTACGGCCATGCTGGCCGTGCCGGGAGCCACGACGGTCAGGGGATACTCTTTTTTTGGTGATTCCTATGTTTATATTTTGTTTGAGGATGGCACCGATTTGTACTGGGCACGTTCCAGAGTGCTGGAATATCTGAATCAGGTGGCCGCAAGTCTGCCAGCGGATGCCAAAACGCAGCTGGGTCCGGACGCCAGTGGTGTGGGTTGGGTATATGAATATGCTCTGGTAGACAACTCTTTTCGGGCTGAAGGCTCTTTACCGGCTGAAGGCTCTCCACAGGCTAAAGGCTTTTTACCGGCTGAGGGCTCTCTACAGGCTAAAGGCTCTAGCAATACTGACCTGGCAGAGCTGCGCAGTATTCAGGACTGGTTTTTAAAATATGAACTGCAATCCGTGCCCGGGGTGTCGGAAGTGGCTACGGTGGGTGGTTTTGTTAAGCAGTACCAGGTGGTTATCAATCCCTATAAATTACGTGCCTATAACCTGCCCATGGAGCAGGTGATTAAGGCTATTCAGACGGCTAATAGCGAAGTGGGCGGTTCGGTGATTGAATTGGCAGAAGCTGAATATATGGTACGCAGTAAGGGCTATATCTCCAGTGTTTCGGATCTGGAAGAGGTATTAATACGGGTCAACCAAAAAGGGGTTCCTGTACTGCTTAAGGACATCGCTGAAATCCGCCTGGGACCGCAAATGCGTCGCGGGATAGCCGAGCTGGATGGTCAGGGTGAAACCGTTGGTGGTATTGTGGTGATGCGCTTTGGTGAAAATGCTCTGAATGTGATCGAAGCAGTTAAGGATAAAATTGACTCACTGCGTAACAGCCTGCCGGAAGGCGTTGAAATTATTGAGACTTATGATCGTTCCACGCTGATTAAAAATGCCGTGGCTAACCTGCAGGACAAGCTCATTGAAGAATTTATCGTGGTGGCTTTGGTCTGTTTGATCTTTTTGTTTCATATCCGTTCAGTCTTTGTGGTGGTAATCAGTTTGCCCATAGGTATTCTGGTCGCTTTTATGATTATGAATGCCCAGGGGATCACCGCCAATATTATGTCCCTGGGTGGTATTGCCATCGCCATTGGAGCCATGGTGGATGCCACCATTGTGATGATGGAAAATGTGCACAAACACTTTGAAAAGCAGCTAATAAACGAGCAGAATCGTTGGCAGGTGATTACCCGGGCATCAAAGGAAGTAGGCCCTCCGCTGTTTTTTTCCCTGTTGATCATTACCGTTAGTTTTGTACCTGTGTTTGCTCTGCAGGCGCAGGAAGGAAAACTTTTTTCACCTCTGGCCTATACCAAGACTTACGCCATGGCGGCCTCTGCTGCCCTGTCTATTACTCTGGTACCCGTGCTGATGGGCTACTTTATCCGCGGTAGAATAGCCAGGGAAGAGAGTAATCCGATTAACCGGATATTGATTGCAGTGTATAAGCCTTTTATTCAACTGGTACTGAAATTACCCAGAACAGTCCTGTTCCTGTCCCTTGCAATCACTCTGTCAGCACTGTGGCCAATGATGGGCTGGGCACCCGTGAAACATAAAATCGGCAGTGAATTTATGCCCGACCTGGATGAGGGGGATCTGATGTATATGCCCACTACGTTTCCCGGTTTGTCTATTGGCAAAGCCAAGGAAGTGTTACAGCAGACCAATAAGCTGATTATGACCGTTCCTGAAGTGCGCCAGGTATTTGGCAAAATTGGCCGTGCCGAAACCGCTACGGATCCGGCACCGCTGACTATGATTGAGACCCTGATCCGGTTCAAACCCAGAGAACAATGGCGTCAGGGCATGGATCTGGAACTACTGAAAAAAGAACTCAATAAAGCAGTGAAAATACCCAGTCT
>CBDTVA010000380.1:0-3399 GCA_965363935.1 uncultured Gammaproteobacteria bacterium
AGTTATTTACTAAAGTTATTTACTGTAAATTGCACAATCTTAGCGTTAGTTCAGGTTCAAACACTTTAATATAAGGATAATCACTGCTGATCCCCAGGATAAGCTTTTGTGGATGTATAATGGTTACTGACGCACCGGGACCTCGCACTACACCTTCTTTTTTTCGCGTATTAATATCCAGAGAAGTATCACATTCAAAATTAATAACGCCTTTACGCAGCATCATGCGCTGCCCATAATACAAGTTTCTATGGCCATGGACAATAGCATTGATACCCGCGTTATACATCATTAGCGCGCCTTTTTTAGTAAAAT
Organism: uncultured Gammaproteobacteria bacterium; assembly: GCA_965363935.1. Classification (GTDB taxonomy): domain Bacteria; phylum Pseudomonadota; class Gammaproteobacteria; order GRL18; family GRL18; genus CBDTVA01. The sequence continues at coordinate 316 of CBDTVA010000380.1, forward strand.
TCCGATCACAATCACGATATTTTGTTCTTATCATATTACCCAGGGGTCCATAATAAAGATTAAATTGATCGGACCTGAGTTTTTTTCTGAATTTTTTATTGATCCATTTAATACCGTGATTGCGGATCATTTTAGCACTTAAATTATCCACACCCGCATGAACAAAGAAAAATGAGCCTTCTTTACAGGCCAGTTCGAGATGTTTAAAAAACCAGTAAAATTCACCTTTTGGATGGAGAAATAATTTCTGCCATTTTTTTACGGCGGCATAAACTTGTTTAAGAGTGATACCTTCTTTAGCGCACCATTTTTCAAAACTGTTTATTTTTTCGGTGGTTTTTTTCATCTCTTTTTGCAGAGCGCTTCTGGACAGTTGTTGTTTTGCAATATCCGGAAATTGAGTTACCCATTCTTTAGAGGGAAATAATCTTTTCCTGCACTCTTTAGTATCAGGCGTTTTAAAATGCTTTCCCTGCTTCCCTGTCAGGTAAGTATGGTAAATTTCTTTAAAAAGAGGCAATGGTTTTAAACCCATACGCACAAAAAAATGCTCCGTTGCGGGACTTGGCTTCATCGCTAATGAGAGAATGCCAACCAATGTTCTGGTGTCATGGTTACCGGCTAAAATAACCACATCCCCGCCTTTGTCAATCAGCAGTTTAATGACTCTTAACAGTCTTAAGGTACTGGGGCCTTTATCAAAACAGTCGCCACCGAGAATAAAACGGGCTTTTTTCCCTTCTGCTGTGAGCTTGAATTGTTTGTCTTTTGGTCCTGTTTTTTTAATACCCCCCGAAGCCACTAAAGAGGCAATAAAGGCATCGGCATCGGCGTGCATATCAGAAAAAAAATACACCGTTTTGTCCGGCCAGACCCAGGAATCGCTTTCAAGATGCGCTTTTATATCACAGGCTATATTATTGATAATTTCACTGTCTTTTTTTACCGAGAGTTCATAAGGCCCCATCATCCAGACTTGTGGTTCTGTCGGCAGACTGGCATTTATCCATTTTTTGCCATAGTAACGATTAAAATATTTATTATACTTTTCCGGTATCATTCAATACTCTCTATAGATTTACCACAACTGTTCACTCACTCAGTCCTCTTTAATCAGTCCTCTTTAATCAGTAAAAGAGGTCTTTTCCCCTCGAACTTTCCATTGCCCTGATATATGACGCCATGAACCATTTTCTAATAGTTCAATAAATACCGGCTGACCATGGTACATACTTAATTTAGCTATTTGCTCAAATTGCAGTATCCCTAAGTGGTAAGCTGCATGTCGAAAAGCAGCACCATGACCGACAAAAAGTTTTACGGTAGGCTGCTGAACCGATGCCTGTAATTCAGACATTTTTTTTAATAAATGATCAGCCACCCGCTTTCCTGACTCCATAAGAGATTCAGCCCCCTGTAGAGGCAGGCAAAAATAACTATTGGATTTCCAGTCCTGTGGTAAGGATTTAAAACGGGGATCATGGTCAATAATGTCCTCTATCTGAGCAATAGTCAAGTTAGCAGCACTACCCACACTGCGTTCTGCTAAAGCATCAAAGCTGTCTATTGTAGGCGTGTCAACTTGTTTAAGATGAGGAGTAAACGCCTGGTCTGTTAATGAATCACAAATTATTCGGGCCGTTTGCCAGGCCCTTAAGAGTTGTGATGAATCACATTGGGGATGCAAAAACCAGCTCTGTTCAGTGAGCGTGTCACGTAATTTCTGTGCTGCTGACAGGGCATGCGTTTTTCCTGACTCATTCAGAGGAAAAGGCTGCCAGGCACTGGGTGTATCTTTTAGTTGATGATAATCACCATGCCGTATTAAAGCGGCTATTGTTCTTCTCATAGGTGTAAATTCAAGTGTATTTTGTAATTATGGGGATTAATAAGATTTAATATCAATAACTTATATTTTATTAAGTACATAATCAGCATATAATTCTGCTGCCTTGATCCCCATACCATCCAAAGCCCCCTGAAATCCGCCAAAGGCAGAGACTTCAAAAACGATGGGACCGGTATCGGTTTCGGCAATATCAACAGTGGTAAAATCCATTGAAAAAAGGTCCTGGGCCCGTTGTGCGATGTCGATGATTTCATCTGACGGTGTAAAAGGTGCATAGCGGCCGCCGCTATTAATGGTTGTATTCCAGGTACCGGATTGATTGACGCGCGCGTAAGTCCCCTGATATTGACCACCTAAAAAAACCAGACCCAGGTCCTGCCCCGGTAAATTGGCTTTTTTCTGAATATACATCATTGGATTATTGACTTGAAACTGTTCAACTTCAGTTCTTATTTGTGCCAAAGAATTATTACTGTCTATAATGCACATGCCCCGAGCTTTAGTTGAAAAAAGTGGTTTAAAAACAGCACTGGAGAATTTTTTAACCGTCTCAATCGCTTCATTAACGTTTTCAGTAACAACGGTATCCGGCATGGGTAAACCGGCCTTGCGTAACGCAACCGTACAGCTCAGGCGGTCAATTAAGCGCATAATTCTTTCCGGTGAACTGAATATTTTCACTCCCTGAGCTTGAGCCATGAGTAATAACTCTAAGCGGTCTAACGTATTGGGATTATATTCAGCACTGATTTTTTTTATAATCAGGCCATCTAATTGACATAGATCAATTTTTTTACCGGCTTCCCGATAATGTAATTTATTTTCCGATAAGTCCAGGCTAACGTTATTCATATCAATAACCAGGCGAAAGCCGGTTCGTTGCTCGACGGCATCAGCTAAAGTTTCTGTCGACCACTTTCCTGGTATGCCTATTACGCCAATTCGTTTCATTAACTCTGCACCTGTTAAAAAGACCCGCTTTCCTGAGCCCCAAAAGTCTTATAATAATACAAAATTAAACTTTTTCAAAAAAAGTTTTCCTGATGATAATAAAACCAGCCTGATTAGCCATAATGTCATTAGAATAACTTTTATTATCAGCTATACTGGAACTTAATATAAAAAAAACGGTTCTTCTTCGTTTTTCTGGGTGTTCTTTAATCCTAAAATAATCAGTTTCCATCGTAACGAAAGAGTCTTAGGTGCTGAAGATTAAGGGTTTTATGGGTTATTTT
>CBDTVA010000381.1:0-3390 GCA_965363935.1 uncultured Gammaproteobacteria bacterium
CACCATATTGGCAGATGAAACTGTTTCTGTCTCAGAGTTAAAGAAAAGCCCTAGTCAGTATTTCACTGATCATGCTATTGCAGTACTGTCAAATAATCGCCCAACGGGCTATGTGATTGGTGCGGCAGCATACGAAGCAATGGTCGCTATGCTTAGGCAGACCAATCAAACTGAAACCTTCCAGGGTGAGTTCTGTCCTACTGCTGAAGAAATAAGGAAAATCACAAATAAAGGTATGGCATTACTTGAAAAAGCTTCAGAGCAAGATTTAGAAAAACTGGGGAGTTTTTCAGAGTGATCAGGATTTTTAAAACTGATCTGATTAGAGAACAGATGTCTAACGAGCACTTAGCTCAACTTGCTGCTGATTTCAAACGCTATAAAGAAACAGGTGTACCTTAACTCGGCGTTAGCTAAATATAGCACATGAGAATCAACTCAAAATTCATGACAATTTCTTTTCTAGTTATTTTGTGTGTTTCCTTGGTTGTTGTGCTTAGCATTGGAAGCGTTCTATCAGCACCAAATAATGTTGAAATTGGTAAAATGCCAAGTGAATTAAATGGAAAAGCAGTAAAGTTCAAAAATAAATCAGGCAATATCCTTTCAGGTTGGTTTGTTCCAGGTAATGATCAATATGGTGGTATATTGTTAATGCACGGAGTGCGCTCTAATCGTAGAGAAATGATTCACAAGGTATTCTGCAAAGGGACGGAATTCTTCAAGTAGTTTTTTACAATAAGCTAAATCCTCATCAACACCCATCCATCTATGTGGCCACTGTTCAAAATCAGGAGAAAGTGTTTCAAATTTAGTCATAGTTTTCACTTGCTAACATTAAGATTCAGGAAGTCACTCTGGTACCATGCGTTTCGACTCTTAACTTTAGTTTCTGAGCAGATTTAAAAGTAACAACTCTTCGGGCAGAAATTACTTTTTCTTCGCCTGTCTTGGGGTTCCTTCCTATACGCTCACTCTTATCTCTGAGAGTAAAGTTCCCAAAACCAGCCAGTTTAACTTCTTCACCAGCAGCTAAAGTTTCATTGAGTTGACTAAAAAAGGATTCTACAAGATCTTTACTTTCCCGTTTATTAAATCCAATACCATCAGTAAGTGTGTCTGTTAACATTGCTTTTGTGAGTGCCATGAGTACTGTAAAGTCCTGTTATTGAAATCAGCTTATTATACCTGATAATGATATTTCCAGAAAATACCACAGTGGCTATTTAATTAATAGGCTACAGTTTTAGAAAACACATGGATAATGACCACACCAGTAACTATCAATGCCATACCAATCATAGCGGGTAAATCAGGGATTTGTTTATATAAAATGGCACCCACTACAGCTACTAATATTATTCCGACACCAGACCATATCGCATAGGTAATTCCTACGGGTATGCTTCTTAGTACTATGGTCAACAAATAAAAAGCAATGCCATAGCCTGTGACTACGATCAGACTGGGAACAAGCTTGCTAAACTCAGCAGATGCCTTTAAAAAGCTGGTTGCTATTACTTCTGCTATAATGGCTAAAGCCAGATAAAAATAGGCCATAAATTTACTCCCAGATTAGATTTTATTGTGTTTTTAGCAGTATAAACCATTAATAGTAATCCTCTAGCGTTACTTGATAACTGAAGGCATATGCAACCGATAGATCTACATAATGCTGTTATTTTAGATACTGAGACAACTGGACTGAGTATGCCTGATGAAATCTGTGAAGTCTCTGTTATTGATGCTTTAACAGGTCAGCCGTTGCTGGATACTTTAATTAAACCCACGGTAAAAATGTACGGTACGGTTATTTCCATACACGGTATTACTAATGAAATGGTTTCAGACGCACCTGCTTATAGTGAAATTCACGAGCAGTTGATGACGCTCTTTAAGGAAAGAAAAGTAATCATTTATAATAAAGACTTTGATATCAGCTTTATCAGGCAGTCCGCGGAAAAATACAATTTAACCCTGGCAAGAAAGGCAAGGTCAAGCTTCTGTGCTATGAAATGGTATGCGGAGTTCTATGGAGAGTGGAATAATCGAAGACTTAACTATAAATGGCAAAAGCTAATCAATGCAGCCCAACAACAAAATATTGATATCAGTGATGTAACTGCTCATAGAGCATTGGCTGACTGTGAGATCACCCGCAGGCTAATAACCACTGTCAATGAAAAAATAGTTAATGGAAATGGATAAATGATGTGCTGAGTATAATGTCCTTGACTGTGTTGGTGATATTGATGAACTTATTAATGAAGTAAATAAAAATCCAGGATGGCTGGCAACCTCAAGGCGGGATAGTGATTGTTCCAGGTGAAGAGTCTTCTCTGTTTCAGGCCATGGTCAGATATGAATAATGACTCTATAAACTATCTTTCGATGAGTGATAGACTTAATGGTAGCTGAACTGGACGTTCTGCTGTCGTCCCATACCAGCAATTCGTCGATTTTTCCTGAAGATTATCCAGAGCAAAAAGCGGCCATTCAATAAATCACCTTTGAGCTGTAAAGCTTAATCATGATTTTGAGCACAAATGGATAGTCGATCAGTCTGCAATGTGGTGAAAGCAGACCTTCGGTGAAAATGCGGGTTTTGACCTTAACCTGCCATTCGAGACAAACGAGAGTGGTTCTCAAATATCTCAAAAGCTGTCATTGAAAATGTGAATTCTCGCAAATATATCGAAATTACTTAGGGGCTGTTGATCTTTCGTGGCTAAATTTTAGACAACATGGTAATCAAGTATAATGGTTTCGCCAAAAATCAGAATACTATGAGAATTACCATGCCAAGAACCATAATAACAGATGAATACTGGATAAAGCTTGATGCTCAATACGGGGCGCGTTTATAACAAACCTGAACATAGAAACACCTTGGAAGGAATTGTTTACAGGATGCGAGTAGGTTGTCCCTGGCGAGATCTTCCTGAGTCTTTTGGTGACTGGAGTGCTATATACAGAAGATTCAATTTGTGGTCTAAAAAAGGGATTATGATTGAGTTGTTTAATGCATTAAAAAAGTTACCCGATCTGGAATGGGAGTTTATTGACGGAAGCATTGTTAAAGCACATCAGCATAGTATGGGTGCTTCATCAGATAACTCAGAAGCGATAGGAAAAAGCCGAGGTGGTAATACTACAAAAATACATTTAGCCGTTGATAGCTATGGTTTACTGATTGAATTTACCTTAACTGGCGGTGAAGTTCATGATAGTAAAGCGGCTCCCGATTTAATTGAGCAATTGCCTGATTCAGGCTATGTAATAGCGAATAAGGGTTATGACAGTGAATTTATACGAGAAATCATTCGTAATAAGAATTCGATACCGGTGGTTCGGCCGGCGATGCTGATTTTTGGGCGGCTCTGCAGGCCG
>CBDTVA010000382.1:0-3370 GCA_965363935.1 uncultured Gammaproteobacteria bacterium
AGCGTTAAGACTAAAGATTGAACGATTATTCTTAACACTTAACACTTAACACTTAACACTAACCCCCTTTAAAACTTATAAGCCGCATTAATATAATAATAACGACCCGGTTCGTTCATCAGCATGACTTCACCTGTGCCGTCTGTTAATAGTATCAAATCCTTATAGGTATTTTTGACTGCATAGGTTTTATCAAAGACATTATCGATACCACCGGTCAGTTCAAAATACTTGGTGAGATTATGACGTATTTTCAAGTTCATAATGGTATAGCTGTCAATTTCCTGTTCACCATTATCACCGTCGTAGTTATCCCAGGTATTCGCAGCAACGACTTCCACTTTAGCCGTACCAGTACTCATATAATCGTAGTTAAGTCCCAGATTCAGTTTTGCAGGGGGAATATTGGCCAGATTTTTGTCGGTTTGACCAGCCAGTGCATCATCCTTCTTACCACGTTGATAGGCCAGACCAAAGTCAAGATAAATATCATCGGTGAAGGAATACAGACCGCTTATATCAAAACCAAAGATTTTGGCATCAATATTTTCAAAATTATTTATTGTCTTGGCTGGTCCACCAACTGGACCAGCATTATAATAAATATAATCTTTTAACTTACTATAAAAGACAGAGGTTTTAATGGTCAGGTTTTCAAAATTATTTTCCATACCAAAATCAATTTCATAGTTTGATGTGTCACCTAAATCAGGAGTACCGCCTTCTTTACCACTAGCAGATTTCCAGTAAAGTTCTCTTGCGTCAGGTACCCGCGAGGCTTTACCTACGCCACCAAAGAAATTGGTGGTATTATTGAACTTATAAGTACCACGAGCAAAGGCACTGAAAGAATCATAGTCATTATCTGGCTGACTATTCCATATTGACAATATTGGAGTCATCATACATCGCATCCATGCTGCTGGAGGGGTATAGCACGTCATCACTGCGATTGGCGGTATAACTGACCATTGCTTCATGGTTTTCAATTAGATCAAAATAAAGTTTGCCCATAAAGGTTTTTTTCTCATAGGCATCTATATTTCGATATTGGTCTTTATACTTTACGCCAGCTGGAACAGGAGGAGATATCGCTTCTATCTGTTCAGCAAAATCATTGCCGTCACCATCGCGATACTGGCCGCTGCTTTCATCGGAAACACTGACCAGGCCACGTACCTTTTCATTACCGCCGCTCAGTGTCATGGCGGTTTTTTGATAATTCCAGCTGCCAAAGTTAACACTGACTTCACCGTGTAACTCTTCTTCCGGTTGCTTGGTTTTAATCTTAACGGCACCACTTAAGGTGCCAAAGTTTTGCACATCATACGGGCCTTCGATAATATCGATACTTTCAATATTATTGGTCAGGATATGTGACGTTGGTGGATCCATTCTGTTGGGGCAGGCGCCATAGATTTTTGTGTCGTCAATCAGAATATTAATATTGTCTCTATTCTGGCCCCTTAGAATAATGTCATTAGCAATACCACTGCGTCGAATCAATGAAATACTGGGGACTTTTTTAGTCAGTGCATCAGCTAAATCAGCCGATTTTACTTCTTCGCCACTGACATCACTGAGTTCAGTACCTTCTACAGAGATCGATGGAATATCAGATTCTGCATAAACCTAAATTGAGTAAATAGCCGAAAGAACGGAAAGAGAGAGAATTGAGAGTTTAGAGAGTTTCATTACATATAAACCATAAAATTAAAAGTTCATATTACAGCAATAAATAAGCCATATAGCCGTAAGTAACTATCAAATATAGGGTTATCATTAATTTGTTTGTTTTTGGATTGGGCAAAAGCGTGTTGTATAACGTATTTGTGCTGTTATATAACACAAAAAAGAAACTACTTATGAAGTCGTATTGATTAAATGGCTGATTGTTTTACTGAGCTGTTCAAAGCTGTTCTGTCCGCAAACAGCCAATGTGACTGGGATTCCTATAATACGGATAGACAGGGCGGGAAAATAAAGACATTGTATAAGCTGCAAAGATTCCTGCAAACCGGCAATATGGCCTGACGTTTTTTGCCTGACTGCCTGCAGATCCTCTAATGAATAGAGATTGATATTTTCTGCACAATCTGTCTCTTGCAGGGCGTCAATGATATAAAGCCGCTGAATGTTTTTATCTTTATGAACAGCCATTAAGGCCAGCAGCTCATGTGGCGCATTGGTAGTGAAAAAATAAATGTCGTTTGCCGCCAGTGTTTGCTGATATTGTTGTTCCAGGTATTGAGTGACATCAAGGCCAATGTGGTCATTGGCATAAAATGACCCGATACCCACAATCCAGGTTTTAGCCATTAATTTTCAGTTTGAGAAAATGAGTGGCGCAGGATATACAGGGATCATAATTGCGGATCACCATTTCTCCGTATTGCCGGAGTTCAGTATTGCTATGATGTAATCCATACTCCTGTAATGACAGGCGCAGGTCTTCTTCAATGCGGGCCTGGTTCTGACTGGTCGGCGGAATGATATCGGCCTCTATAATATGCCCCGTGTCGTCCAGCTTATAATAATGCCAGAGCAGGCCTCTGGGGGCTTCACTACAGCCGTAACCACTACCAGATTGTACAGTCAGCGGGTGCCAGGGCTGTGCCGGCGCGGCATAATCGCTCAGCAGTTCGATGGCCTTTAAAATACAGCTGTAGATTTCAATACCGCGGGCGGTAATACTATGAAACATATTTTTGCTGGGGAACGTAGTCGAGAGCTGGTCCATCAAAGCCCTTACATCACTGTGCAAATCCTTGCTATTAAGATTCAGACGTGCCAAAGGGCCTAATAAATAAGGCTGGTCATCCAGATGGGAATGAAAGGCAGTCGATTGTGGTTGCTGAAACTCCTTAAAGTGCTGTTTATAATCCCGGGCGTTAATTTTCAACCCCTGATCAGAGACTATCCGGCCCTGATAAATAGCATACTGCTGCTCGTGCTGTACGGCAACGGAGGTAAAGTCCTGTTCACTATGCGGCAAGTCCAGGGTGTCAAGCCATAAAACCAGCTCATAGGCATCCTGTTTCAGTGATTCCAGCCGGGACAGCATGTGTGTCACCTGTTTTTTCCCCGGTGCTTTATGAAAACCGCCGACTTTAACGCCCACGGGATGCACAGAACGCCCGCCAAACAGAGCGATTAATTCATTACCCAGAGCCTGCAGGCTCACTCCACGGCGGACTATATCCGGATATTTTTTAGCCATGGTAATGGCACTGTTAAAGCCGAACAAATCCGGTGCCGCCAAAAGGTGTATATGCAATGCATGGCTCTGGATCCATTCACCACAATACAGGACATGACGCATATTATGTAACCAGAGTCTAAAATCATCAGGCATATCAGGCGCCAGAAT
>CBDTVA010000383.1:0-3360 GCA_965363935.1 uncultured Gammaproteobacteria bacterium
ATCCGCAAAAATTAATTTGCATTTATCAGTTTTCAATTGCCATTCTATCAAGACGTGAGGAAGGCGAATAGTCAACTATTTAACTGACGAGCAACGCAGATAGAATGAGTAAGTGGAAACTTAGAAATGTGAATTAATTTTTAAGGCTGCCCTAACTTAAGATTCAGAGATCCAATAAAACAAAAAGGGATGCATAAAATGAAAAAACAAATCAGACCTGGCAGACTCCTGCTATTGTGTCTGTTGTTGTCAGGTATAGCGTTTCAGGCACAGGCAGAAACGCAGGAAAACAAACAATATATCAGTCCTCGATTGCAATTGGGAATACACACTGAAGCCAGTTTAGAAAGTCCGGTCAAAGAATTGATCAGCAGCGGAACAGCAGTTGAAGTCATAAAAACTACCAAGGACTTTAGCCAGATTAAAACCGCAGCAAAGACAGAAGGCTGGATCAAGAGCAAATTTTTAACAGCTGAGGAACCTTCACAACTGCAGGTAAAGAAACTTGAACTGGCCCTGCATCGCTCAGCACAAAAACTGCAGGAGTTGCAGGCTAAGTCCAGTAGCGCTCAGTCAAGCCCTGATCCCAATGCCTGTTCTGAACAAGACTCTGGCAACGGGAATCAAGAGAATCCTGATGTTCAGGAACTTGCCCAGATGCAAAAAACAGCTTATGAAGAAACCATTGCAGGACTCAAAGCTGAACTACTCGCATGGGAACAGCTTGATGCGCAGGACCGGCAGGCTCAAAAAGAACAGGCTGAAAAAATTAATCTGCAATTGATAAAACGTCTGGCAAAGATTGCGGCTCTGGCCACTGGAGATGGTGAGCACTCCAGCAGCTATGATCTGCCTTTGCTGAGCGTATTGTCTGAGACAGAAAATGATTCACAACTGACTTTTATGAAAAAATTTAAAAAAGACTATATGATCCTGTTAATAATTGCCGGTCTGGGTTTTTTCCTTGGGGTATTTGTTATGGATTTACACAATCGCAAACGCCATGGCGGTTTTAGAGTCTAGGGACTTTCCGGGAATAGCAATTTAGCTTTATAACAGGACTGGGCGACTTTTGTAAATGAGAGTTTATGACTATAAATAAAAACGCCGGGGTGGGATGAACCCCGGCTTGATTAAGTAATCAAAGGAAATGTAATGATTAGGATACCTCTTGCTTCCACGAAGTAACCTATAAACAACTTGCTGCTGCTGTATGCAATAAGCTGCTTACTCATATAGACATTGTAGTAGGAAATTAGTTCAATGCAAAGAGCAACATCAATTATTTTTTTTGTCTGTGGATGGGTTTAAACGGTAAATACCGGGAAACCCGCTATCAATGATTAAAGGTTTTTATGAAATACAACGACTTGCGCGAATTTATTGATAAACTGGAAGCAATAGGTGAACTTAAGCGCATCAGACACAGTGTTGATCCTCATCTGGAAATGACGGAAATTTCCGATCGGGTGCTACGAGCCGCTGGACCGGCCTTATTGTTTGAAAACCCGCTCGGTTCTTCTGTGCCCGTGTTGACGAATTTATTTGGAACCCCGCGGCGAGTTGCTTTGGGTATGGGAGAAGACGATGTCTCTGAATTGCGTGAAATTGGTAAATTGTTGGCCTTTTTGAAAGAACCCGAACCACCCAGGGGATTTAAAGAAGCACTGAAAACCCTGCCAATTTACCGTAAGGTTCTTGATATGGCTCCTAAGATCGTAAAGCGTGCGCCCTGTCAAAGTATTGTATGGGAGGCTGATTCGGTTGATTTAAAGCGCCTGCCGATCCAGACCTGCTGGCCCGAAGATGCCGGACCTTTAATTACCTGGGGACTGGTGATCAGCAAAGGGCCGCATAAAGATCGTCAGAATCTTGGTATCTACCGCCAGCAGGTGATTGGCAAAAACCGCGTCATTATGCGCTGGCTGGCACATCGTGGCGGCGCACTCGATTATCGGGACTGGCAGGAACAGCACCCTGGAGAGCGTTTTCCCATATCGGTTGCCCTGGGTACCGATCCGGCGACCATTCTGGCTGCAGTTACTCCCGTTCCCGATGCTCTGTCAGAATACGCCTTTGCGGGATTACTGCGTGGCGCCAAAACTGAACTGGTCAAGTCCATTGGCAACGATTTGCAAGTACCGGCCAGCAGTGAAATTGTTCTGGAAGGTTATCTTGAACCGGGTGATGAGGCTCCTGAAGGGCCTTTTGGTGATCATACCGGATATTATAATGAAGTGGATAAATTTCCAGTGTTTACCATTGAACGGCTCACCATGCGCAAAGATCCCATTTACCATAGTACCTATACAGGGCGTCCACCTGATGAACCGGCGGTTTTAGGCGTTGCTCTGAATGAAGTATTTGTGCCCATTTTGCAAAAACAGTTTCCGGAAATAGTCGACTTCTACCTGCCCCCGGAAGGCTGCTCCTATCGCATGGCTGTGGTGAGCATGAAAAAACAATATCCTGGCCATGCGAAACGTGTGATGTTTGGTGTCTGGTCGTTCCTGCGCCAATTTATGTACACCAAGTTTATCATTGTCTGTGATGATGATGTCAATGTGCGAGACTGGAATGATGTTATCTGGGCGATGACAACACGTATGGACCCGGCAAGGGATACCCTGCTGGTTGAAAACACACCCATTGATTATCTTGACTTTGCCTCTCCCGTATCCGGACTGGGTTCAAAGATGGGTATGGATGCCACCAATAAATGGCCGGGAGAAACCACTAGAGAATGGGGGCGGGGCATAGTCAAAGATGAAGATGTGGTTAAAAAAGTGGATGCCATGTGGGATAAACTGGGTATCTGAACGACTAATAGACTATGGAGTGAATTATGAATTCTAATCAATACACCTTACTGCTTATCTTGTTATTTATGCTCGCCAGTTCACCCATCTATGCAGTTGAACTGGTGAATAAAAGCGGTGCTTTACAATCCAAAACATTTCAAGGCAGAATATACGATGATCGCGGAAAATATACCGGTATGATAACCCCGGAAGGTAAAATGTATGATCAGGACGGCAACTTTACCGGACAAATAAAAAACCAGTCGATTCTGGATAAGGATGGCAACAATAAAGGAGTGATACGGGATGGAAAAATGTATGATAAAGAGGGCTTGTATAAAGGACAATTAAAACAATAAACTAAAAAAAGCCAGTTGAATTGATGCCCCTGGAATGGATCTGCCTAAAAGCACCTGCCAGAGCAAATTTTTAGTCCTTATTTAGTTCATAAAAGAAGAAAAAAATTCCTGCCGTACAATAGACAGGAAGATTTTCAGAAGCTTGACTAGGAGCTTGTCCGAGAATAGAAATCCTACTGCGGAAAAGCTGATTTTGGCCA
>CBDTVA010000384.1:0-3360 GCA_965363935.1 uncultured Gammaproteobacteria bacterium
CCAACTGGGCATGTTGTCTCACCTACTTTAGATACTATTGAGAATAAATCGCTCAAGAATGAATGTATAAGATAGTGCTAATTACGCTGCTGTGGGTAGACTCCAGCTATTTAGAAAACCTTCTTACATCCAATTTTAAATGATTTGAAATAGCAGCTAACTGGAAGTTTGAGAATAATTCTTATTTAGCTCGAATCGCTTCTTAAGGTCAACTGCGACGGGATAAAGAAATTTCTAAGTTTTTATCGTTGAAAATCTGAATTATCATACAACGGTCGCTCCTTGTACATTGTGGCGATTGGAGGTTTTATGTATCCTAACGCTGCATGTTGGAAAGCAGCTATTTGATATAGATGAAATATTAAAGATTTAGATTCCTAAATATAATCGCTTTCGACCCACAGCCGAATTTTAGCAATTTCTTATCTAGATAATGAGTCTTCTAAGCAGCTATTCCAATAATTTTTTATCCAGTCAGTTTTGACCTAAAGGAGCAGGTCAAGGTCAGCTGGATTTTTTATTCGTATTCCAGATAGCTGCCATTACAAATAATTGATGGGGAAAATTGTCTAGATTCAGCATAAAACGGTCAATTAACACATTTTAAGGGAGTGACAGCTTACCAATTCATGACGTGCATTTAGGTAGTCAATCACAGCTTCCGTCCCAAAACAGCCATTGCAGCTTTAGGTATTATTAATAACCTGAAGAAAGCTGACATTTCCAATAAAAAATAAAACTTTAACTCGGAATAGACCGTAGAGTTAAATTAGAAAGTATAGAGCATAAAGCGTATAAGACTTGACATCCTATAAATTAATTTATGAATGTGGTACAGTGAATCCATGTAAATAAAGCAAAATACAATATTTCTATGGAACCAATAATATTTTCCATTGTTTATCAAAAAATGTCAGAAACGTTCAGACAGAGCTTTGATTTCGATAGCAGCTTTACTTATGAATGAAATCATTAAATTGTTCTGGACTTTTGTACACACCATCACGGATGTACTTCCCATTGCCGGTATTATTTTTGGCTTTCAATTTTTTGTTCTTCGTAAGAAAATTGCTAATCTAAAACGGGTTTTAATTGGTTTCTTTTATGTGATTGTTGGCCTGTCTCTTTTTTTACAGGGTCTGGAAGATGCACTGTTTCCTCTTGGTAAAATGATGGCAGAACAGTTAACCGATCCCAGTTTTATCCTGCAAACAGCAACTCAGAGTACAACCGAACTTAAGCATGACATCGAAATTCACTGGAGTCAGTACTACTGGGTTTATATTTTTGCCTTTACTATCGGTTTTAGTACGGCAATTGCAGAGCCTTCACTGTTAGCCGTTGCCATGAAAGCTAATCAAATCTCAGGTGGTTCAATCGGAGCCTGGGGGCTTCGTATTGCCGTTGCTCTGGGGGTTGCATTTGGTATTTCACTTGGTTCCTGGCGTATTATTTCTGGCTTGCCATTACACTGGTTTATTATCACAGGTTACATCATTGTTGTTATCATGACATTTTTTTCCCCAAAAATAATTATTCCATTAGCCTATGATTCAGGAGGGGTCTCAACATCAACGGTTACTGTACCTATTGTGGCTTCATTGGGTCTCGGTCTGTCAGCTAATGTACCTGGGCGTAGTCCATTGTTAGACGGCTTTGGCCTGATTGCTTTCGCTTGCCTGTTTCCCATTATATCAGTATTAGCCTATGCCCAATTATCCGAGTGGTATGATAAAAGACAAACAAAACAGACAAAGAAAAAATTAAAGGTAAAACCCCGCTGATACAACTTGGCTGTTGATTTTGCATCCTGTTGATGTGATTGTGAACAGTGCTGATGGCCCTGAAATTTCCGCAGTACTTGATAAAATAAAAACTAAAAAAATGATTTGATTTACCCCGATTATTCCAGCGAATCTGATGTCGTTCAGTATGGTTCGAAAGCAATAATGTGAATTGCACATAACTCATCACTACCCAAGTGAGCTGTGTATTAAGTGTGGTGACTGTAGTGGAGCGATTTTGCTTAATCAATTGTTGAACGGAGTGAATAAAACCATGAAGCGCTTTAAAAATATACTTTTTGTTACTGATTCTGAATTGAAGGGCGGCGATGCCTTTGAGCGTGCGGTGACATTGGCTAAGCACAATCAGGCCAGATTGACCGTGGTGTCAATTATTGAAGAACTTCCAACGGACAGTAGTGTAGAAATTCAGGGTATATCCATGATAAAACTGCAAGATACAATATTAGAGCAACAGCAGTTTCAACTCGAAAAAATGGTGACATCATTTGGTGAAAAACAAATCCCGATCAAGGCTAAAGTATTAACTGGTGTTGCTTTCCTGACACTCATTCAGGAAGTTCTCAGCAACAATATAGATTTGCTGGTAAAAACAGCGGATGAGGAAGGTATGATAGAAAGGTTATTCGGTAGTTCGGATATGCACTTGCTGCGGAAATGTCCTTGTCCTGTCTGGCTCATTAAATCATCCAAGCAAGGAAATTACCAAAAAATCATGGTGGCGATAGATTTTGATCCCTTTGCTCATAAACTAAAAGATGATTTATTTAATCATCAACTTCTTGATATGTCTATTGCCCTGGCATCGTCTGATTTCAGCGAATTGCACATTGTCCATGTTTGGCATGCCTATGGTGAACAAAGAATGCGTTCTGGTCTTTCCTGGCAACCAGAGGCCTATGTTAATGCCTATGTGGAAAGAATGCATACTATGCACGAAGAATTTTTAAATGAATTAGTGGCTGAAGTGGTTAACAAAGCAGGCAAAGAAATAGCGCAGCAGCTCAAACTAAAAGTACATCTTCTTAAAGGCTTTGCCAAAGAAAAGATCCCAGAAATAGTCAAAGAACAAAAAATAGACCTGATTATGATGGGCACCGTTGGACGGACTGGAATTCCCGGTTTTATTATGGGTAATACTGCTGAAACAATCCTTAACCGGATCTACTGTTCAGTGCTTGCTATTAAACCTGAAGATTTTGTCACTCCGATCAAATTAGCTGAGTGACTGGCCATGAAATGTTGTATTTGGCTATAGCTTATTTTCCTGTTGTTGTTTAGCCACTACATCACCCATAACTTCGGCAATGCTACCGCCAAACATTTTACCTAATAATCCCGCATTCATTGAAGCTATATAGGTTCTACCATCTTTCTTCTCATAGACGCTGATGGTGCAGGCATCATGACGGATAAAACCCAGTTTCCATCTTCTTTAAGAATATTATAAGCGTGATCAGCCTGACACTGGTTAATGAGTATAACGGGTAGAATATCTTTACCAATGTGTTTTTTTACTGCTTTATGGAATTAGGCAATGACAATTAAATTTGGC
>CBDTVA010000385.1:0-3357 GCA_965363935.1 uncultured Gammaproteobacteria bacterium
ATTTAAGCACTGAGGAGGTTGCCAATGGATCAACTCACGCAGACCACAAAACAGTGTCACAAAACAGTATCAGGTGAAATCACTATAGCGTAGTAATGCATCGGCACGCCTTTGTTTGACATCGATGATTGCCTGAGGGGGAACGTTTGAATTGTTTAAGTCAAGCCATTACTTTATACAGAAATAATATTAAAATATTATTTGACCTAGACAAATAATTATTTTGTAATATAATTACTATCAGTTGATAAATCTATTGATGTTTTTATCATCAATAGAAAAATGCCATTATTTTGCACATTACATACATCTATAACATTGATGGTAGAGAAGTTTAACAGTCAGGATTCTTATCCAGATCTCAGGTCAATCACTATACTTGCTCAAAACTATTCATAAATGTGGAGTCATAACTGGTGGAAAAATTACATGCTCATGCTGATGATTATAAGATCAGACAAGAACCTTTTTATCATCAGATTGCCAATGAAATGGATGTGTTTGAAGCGGCTGATGAAAATCGTTTGCCAGTTTTGATTAAGGGACTTACCGGCTGTGGTAAAACCCGCTTTGTTGAATACATGGCATGGCGTTTAAGTCGTCCTTTGGTCAATATTTCCTGTCATGATGATTTAACGACTTCAGATATGGTGGGTCGTTATCTGGTCAGGGGTGGTGAAACTGTATGGATTGACGGTTCCTTAACCAACCAATGCTGTAAGAATGGGCGGAATTTGTTATCTGGATGAGTTTGTTGAAGCCAGAAAAGATACCACCGTTGTCATTCACTCATTAACTGAAGCAGGGGATTATCTACCGCATATGTATGGTTCGGTAAGTTATACCATTATTGATGATGTTCGCAAACTTCCCTTAAAAGTTTCCGATATTTACCGAAAATTAACCAGTTAAAATATTAATTAAATAATTGTATTGGAGTGTCAAATGGTTGAACTGGGACACGTGGTTTTTTATGTAAAGCATCTTGAAACTTCTGTAATCTTTTATACTCAAGCGGTTGGTCTGAATTTGAAAGGAAAGATATTCAATAATCGAGGGGCAGTTCTTAGCGGAGGAAGAACTCACCATGAATTGCTGCTGTTAGAAGTCGGTGAAGCTCCAGGACCTGTAAATGGAAAACGACGTGGTTTATATCATGTTGGCTGGCATATTGGGGATTCTCTGGAGACATTGAAAAAATGTAAACAAAGAATTGAATCTCTTGGTTACTGCATAAAAGGTTTAGCCGATCATACCATCAGCAAGAGTCTTTATTCATTTGATCCGGATGGCAATGAAATTGAATTGTACATCGATGATCCTTAGTATGATTGGTAGCAGGATGATTCGTGGATGTCTGAACCTGTTAAACCACTCATTTTATAGAAATTTATTCAGTCGACCAAGACATTAACTTAAGATGATCATTAGAATTAACTACTTAAAACAATTCTGTTAAAATTCTATACAAGTGATTATATTTTTTGAATTAATTTGGAAAAATCCTATGTTAAAAATTATTATTTCTATCATGATAGTTTTCAGTCTCACTGCAATTAGTCTGACAAATGCACAAACCAATGAAGAATTCATACAGGTTTTATCTCTTACTCCAGATATTGAAGAAGGAAAAAAAGTGTTTAATACCTGCTCAAAATGTCATGGAATCGAAGGATGGGGTTCGTATAATGGTGATTTTCCTCAGCTAGCCGGACAGCATAAAAGTGTTGTTATAAAACAATTACTTGATATACGTTCAGGCAAACGAATAAACCTCACAATGCGCCCAGTTATTCTGGAAGTATCCGCTCAAGGTGATCAGGCAATTGTCGATGTTGCAGCCTATATTGAAACATTGAAAATGGATCCTGAGCCAGGTGTTGGCGAAGCGGATGATGATGTTCTTAAAAATACTGGAGTCACCTATACAGAAAAATGTTCCTCATGTCATGGAGCTGATGGAGAAGGTATGGCAGAAAAGTTTTATCCTTTATTGCAAGGACAAAATTACGAATATTTATTGCGTCAACTTAAACACATCCAGTCAGGTAAGAGAAAAAATGCTAATAGGGAAATGCAGAAAATTATCAGTCAAATGTCTCTTAGTGAACTTGATCTTCTGGCTGATTTTATTTCCCGATTGGAGCCAGAAGAAAACAAGGTTGCACCCTTATGACTGAGTATGGCGTATTTTCAAAAAGCGAGACCAATCTTTTTGATGTTAAATTTAGTGATATAAATATCTGTTAATTAAAACACACATACATTGACTGGTGAAATTTATGAAACTGGACACAATTGATCATATTGCCATTACTGTGACTGATATCAAGGTCAGTGTAGATTGGTACCTACGGCAGTACCACTGCCAGGTTTTATATCAGGATAATACATGGGCTTTACTTGAATATCATAATATAAAGCTGGCCCTGGTGATTGACAGAGAGCATCCGCCTCATTTTGCTATCATTTCTGAAACACCAGAGCAATACGGCCCCTTGACTAAACACAGGGACCGTTCTCAATCTGTGTATATTGAAGATCCTGATGGCAATCACATTGAAATGATAAGATATGAATCTTGAATTAGAAAGTATTTATCTGTCATAAATCGGGATAAGTTGGACCATTTATGAAAAAATTAATTGCAACTGAATTATCAGATTTAAATTTAGAGTCTATTTGTCCGCAAATAAACATGTATGTCCTAGATAAATATTATTTTTTTTAGTATGGTTTTAATTATTAGTAAAAAATTTAATTCACTAAACACGAGCTAAATTATGTCTCAAGCAAATTTTCAGGCATATCGAGAACCTATTTTTGCTGCATGGATAGGTTATGTTGGGCTAATACCCTTTTTAACACTTGCCTTTGCGATATGGTTGCTACCACAAGCATTTTTTCTGCAATTACATCAGGCATTGCTTTCCTATGCAGCGATTATTTTAAGTTTTATGGGAGCTATTCACTGGGGACTGGCAATGGCAGCTAAAGAGTTTGTTGGCCGACTACAATTTGCTATAAGTGTTATTCCTGCATTAATTGCCTGGTTTGCCAGTTTGACTTCGCCTACCTGGAATTATTCAATACTATTAATAACCTTTGTCTGTCTTTGCATCTTCGATAATTATATGGTCAAGATTCTCAGAGCACCCCGCTGGTATCCTGTTTTACGCATACCCTTAACTTCGGTGGCCGCTGTTTCATTGATTATTGCTCAACTGTCTTTGTAAGGTCGTATTGCTTTATTGGCTGGTGTTCCAAAATACAAAATGAGACGTTTTGGTTGACATAGAGCGAAAGTGAGCTGGATAAAATCGAAACGACTTTGAACCAATATTTTGAAAATACTCT
>CBDTVA010000386.1:0-3354 GCA_965363935.1 uncultured Gammaproteobacteria bacterium
AAAAGAAAAATCTTCAATTGTTCCCGTGCATACTGAAAACAACGCTTATAATGCAGTTTTCTATCCATGGCATCTGATAATGCCTGGCTCACCACATCCTCAGCCCCTTTTTTAGCTACAAGAGGAACTGGCTCAATTGTACCGATTTCATGTTTTCTTTCCTGCTACCCGGCATAAAACCCAGTGCAGCATAAATCATTTTAGTACAAGTGGAATAATACCATTGATAGCGTTTTCTGCCATTGGTTCTGGCATATTCTACAAAATCCTGAAGAGTATCGGTTAATTTTCTGAGGGCATGATTGCTGTCCTCGAAAATAAGCTTTAATTCAAGTTGATCCGGTTGCTGATAGACAGAGTTATCAAGACGAAAGTACCTTTGTTTTTGCAAGATATTGGACTTTAGGTGTTGTCTTGAATGTTTTCTACGTTGACCAGATACCGGTTTTCGTGCTGAAACAGTCAAGCATCCAAGGGATCATCGTTTGTAGTCATTTACCAAATCTGTGTTTTGTGAGGATGATATTTCCCCGAAAGAGGAAGAGTTAATCCGAATTGCCACGCAGAAAAGAAAAAAGGTCGCAGAACATTAGTTTATACGACTTATACCGGTAAACACAATACGGCAACCCGTTTGAAAGATCAACTGACTCAGGTTGATCGAGGTGTGGATTGTGTTATTTGCAATCCGGAACTCGTCAAAACAGGTCTGGATTTACTGGAATTCCCAACCATTGTTTTTATGCAGTCAGGTTTTAATGTTTACACTCTTCAACAAGCCGCACGCCGATCCTGGCGTATTGGCCAAAAGAATGATGTAAATATCTATTATCTGGGTTATAACGATACCGCTCAAATCGCTTGTTTAGAGCTGATGGCCAAGAAAATAGCTGTCAGTCAATCAACATCCGGCGATATGCCCGATTCAGGCCTTGATGGACTGAATACGGATGGCGATTCAGTTGAAGTCGCTCTGGCGAAACAACTGCTTAAATGACTTGAATACTGCTTTAATCCCCCTTTTCTGGGGGATATTTTAATTGAAATTCCAGATTGCATTATATTATTTTGTTCACTATAATTTAATGTATATTAATAATGAACAAAATTAATAGTGAACAACCTATGAGTGGCATTGAACCCAATCAAAATTTGTTAATACAGTCCACAAAATCTGTATACAGGCAAACCGGTCTAAAACTTATTCCTACTGAAGAGAATGTGAATGTTGAAGGATATACACACCTTCATTTCACTCCGAAAATAAAAAAATGGGCACAACAGGCTAATTTGGGTGCACTTATTAATGAAGTACAGCAATTACCTGAAAAGGGTATGCTTGTTGCTGATTATGTGAACACTAAAATGGCAGATAAACTTCGTCAAATGAATATCCCATTTATTGATACTGCCGGTAATGTTTTTATCAATGAAAAACCACTTTATCTTTTTGTTAAGGGTAATAAGTACAAGCCTGAAAATGGGACTTCCAAACAAACAAAAGAAGCTCAAACTGGAGGACGTGCATTTATGCCATCAGGTATTAAAATGCTCTATGCCATAATGAGAGAGCCTGATCTGATAAATGAGTCTTATAGAAAAATTGCAAGCAAAGCTGATGTTTCATTAGGCACAGTTGGCTTTGTATTTAAAGATTTAAAACGAGCCAATTATTTGCTGGACTTTGAAGGACAACCTCGACGACTAATTAATAAAGAGAAATTATTAACTAAATGGGTTGATGCATATCTGGAAAAACTACGACCAAGCCTGTTTTTAGGCACCTTTCGAGCTGAAAACAATGATTGGTGGATGGAACTAGGGGAAAAAATAATGGATTATGATGCTTGCTGGGGGGGTGAAGTCGCTGCAGCTAAAATAACTAGGCATCTTAAACCAGAAGAAATAACAATTTACTCTAAAGATACTTTAAGAAAACAATTGTTTTCTGATAACCGATTCAGTAAAGATCCAAAAGGAAAAATTAAAGTATTTCAAACTTTTTGGAATACAAAAGGAAAAAATTCTGCTCAGTTCATGGATCTGGTTGAACCAATAATTATTTATGCGGATCTTCTGGCAACAGGTGATGCAAGAAACCTGGAAACAGCGAGGATACTCTATGACACAGAAATCGTTAAATTTATCGAAGAAAATTGATCCAGCAATAATAAAAATTTTCGATCTTATAAACCAGGTAGCAAATGACTTAAACGTTTCATATGTTATTGTTGGAGCGACAGCAAGAGATTTAGTACTTCATTATGGCTTTAACACAGAGATCAGAAGAGCAACAATGGATATTGATTTTGGCATACAGGTTGATAGCTGAAAAGGATTTGAGAAACTAAAAACAGTACTATTAGAAAAAAACTTTAAGGAAACCAGAGAAGTTCAGCGATTGATCTCTCCTGTCGGTATTCCTGTCGATCTGATCCCATTCGGAGCTATTGAAGACAAACACTCTTGTATTCAGTGGCCACCAAAGGGTGACAATGAAATGAATATGCTTGGTTTTCAAGAAGCCCATGAACATGCTGTAAAAGTTATCATTCAAATGGAGCCATTAATAGAAGTACCTGTTGCAACCTCACAAGGATTAGCACTGCTGAAAGTAATAGCATGGTCAGATAGGAATGCTGGTTTGAGAAAAAAAGATGCAGGTGATTTGGCTTATTTACTTGAAACTTATGAACTGATCGATGGTGTATCTGGACGATTATATGAAATGGAGTTGATGGAACGATATGAGTGGGATGCAACCATCGCAGGTGCTCGTCTTTTAGGTTTTGATGCGGCATTAATAACCCAGGAAGAAACAAAAAAACAAATTTCTAATATTTTAGAAAATAACCTGAGTAAAGAGCCACCTAATTTTCTTGTTGAAGAAATGTGTGAGGAAATTGAAAATGAAGATTATGAAAAAAAATTTAATTTGCTTAAAGCCTTTGCCTCTGGATTTAATGAATGAACAGTACAACTAATATCCAAAGCATATGTCCATATTTTCTGTAAACTTTCTTTTCATAGTGTCTTTCAGGGTTATTAATAATTTGTTGAATGTAGGCACCATTATGATGTACAATAAAATTAAAGATAAACATGAAAAAGTGGTATCGCTATGACTTCAACGGCAGCAGCAAAAAGTGAACGCATTAATCTTCGTCTAAAACAAAGTACCAAAACTTTATTGGAACGTGCCGCTAGTTTTGAGGGAAAAACAGTGAGCAGCTTTATTCTGAACAGTGCTCTCGCTCATGCTGAAGAAACAATTCATCAACATGAATCTATAAAGCTTAATGCCCAGGACTCAGAAGCTTTTTTTAATGCTTTATCACAACCTGTTCAATTTAA
>CBDTVA010000387.1:0-3353 GCA_965363935.1 uncultured Gammaproteobacteria bacterium
TGCGGATCTGTATTTCGATTACCTGGTTATCGGGCCCTACTATGGCGGTATGGATGGATTGATAACCATTAGCTGAATTTAATGGGATAGAGTAGTCTGGATTATAAAAAATAACGGACATAAATTACAACTCAAAATGAATGAATAGTTTGTTATGACATGGCCAGTTTACGCCTAAATTGAAAAACAAGATATTATTCAGCAATTACTCAGCCAAATAGTTTGATAAGGCGCTAAATCCAGGCTAATTGTGGATTCATGTATCTTTTCAGCGGTGATTAAATCGTGCCAATCTTCTGTTGTGATGAGATTAATATCCGATAAGGCAATGGTAATCTTTTCATCGGAAATATTGTGGATGGAAAAAATACTTTGTTCGCGGTTAATGCTTTGCCGCCAGAAAGCGAAAATTTTAGTACCCAGGTGCAGGGTGTACTGAGTTGCATTGGGGTGGAATGCCGGCTGTTGCTTGCGGATCTCTAACAGACGTTTTATTTCGTTTAATACTTTATTATGATGCGAAGCGGTGTCTGATAACTGCTGATTTAATTCATCAGCCTGCCAGCAATGACGATTAATTGAGCGGTATTGATTGGTGTTTTCTACTTTTTTATAATCATTCTGTGTGCCTAATACACTGTGTATATATAAGGCCGGAACCCCTTCTAATGCAATCATAATGGCGTGGGCGCAAATAAAACGTGCAAACTGCCATCTGTCGGCACCGTGTTGGGCGGTTCCCTGAAACGCATCGTACAGACTGATATTGATTTCATAGGGTTTATGGACGCCGTTTTCGGTTGCACGGCTTGAAATTCGCCCACCAAAGGAACTCATGGTGTTAACCAGGATATTGAGTTCCTGCTCGTCGAGAAACCCTTCAACCGGTCTCAGTCCAATGCCATCGTGTGAGGCAATAAAATTCAAATACGCGGTATCCATTCTGGCGGGCGGCATACTCATTAACCAGGTTTTTAATTGATGGCAATTACCCGAGATCAGGGTATAAATTAACAGTGGCGGCAAGGAAAAATTATAAATGAGATGCGCTTCATTGCAATTGCCAAAATAGGTCAGATTCTCCCGGTTAGGGACATTTGTTTCTGTGATGAGAATTGATTCCGGTGCTTTGTATTCCATGAGTGTGCGAAATAGCTTTATAATTTCATGGGTTTCCTGTAGATGGATGCAGGAACTAGCGGATTTTTTCCATAAAAAAGCCACGGCATCAAGACGAAATATTTTTATGCCTCGCTCCAGATACAGAGCAATGATCTTTATTATTTCAATTAATACATCAGGGTTTCTGAAGTTAAGATCGATTTGATCCAGGCTGAACGTACACCAGATATGTTTTTTGTCTGTTAATGTTTGCACTGCTTTTAATAAAGGAGATTTACGTGGTCTTACAACCTGACTAATATCAAATTCATCATTGACTTCAATAAAATAATCTTTTCCGGGAGATTTTCCTGACTTAAAATTTTCAAACCACTGACTTCTTGACGAAATATGATTCACCACCAGATCGGCCATTACTTTATAAGACTCGGTGAAGCGCCTGATGTCGTCCCAGTCACCCAGACTGTCATTGACTTTGAGATAATCAATAACGGAAAAGCCATCATCTGAACTATAAGGAAAAAAAG
Source organism: uncultured Gammaproteobacteria bacterium (assembly GCA_965363935.1). Lineage (GTDB taxonomy): Bacteria > Pseudomonadota > Gammaproteobacteria > GRL18 > GRL18 > CBDTVA01. The sequence goes on from CBDTVA010000387.1 coordinate 1,650, forward strand.
GTAAAATATGTACCCAGGTTATGCTGTCCTGTAGATTTGACTGTAAAAAATGATACAGGCACTCCAGAGGATGACTGGACTTGTCCTTGATACTGTCACCATAGGTGATAAGCATGACGTCATTCTGAGTCCATTGATCGGAATAGAGTTCTATAGGCGGGGCAGACTCGTCAATTGCAAATGCGTCCAGTATCCTGCTAACCAGATCAGATGGATTGTAAGCAGGATAAATCACATTAAGGTGTTGTTCGAGTCTCAGTGCGAGCTCACTATAAGCGCTTAATTTATTCATGGTGGTTACCTGTAGTTTCTGGAGTCCTCATCCACGGATTCTTTAATTTCTTCCAGGATCGTTGGAATTGCACTGATAACCCGGTTCCAGCTGGGCATAAAAGGGGTTTCCATGGGTTTTTCAAAAAATTCATTGCCAGCCTGCATGATATTTCTGGAGAACAGCTCGATACTTTGCTCTTCTGTATGCCGGTCCAGAGTTAAACCATTCATGGCAGCATCATCGGCATACATCTGGATTAAATCCAGAGCAATTCGGTAATAACTGGCTTTAATAGTGCGGATAATTTCCGGAGTGAATATTTCACCATTGGCGGCCAGTTTGCGAAAAAATGCTTTACTGATATCCATGCTCATCTTTGATAAACCGGCACTGTGATCTTCAAAGGACATGTCCTGATGTTTGTGGTCATAATTATCGGCAATATCAACCTGGCATATTCGATTGATGGCATGGTTGCGATGAATTTCAGACAATACACCCAGTTCCAGGCCCCAGTTACTGGGAATTTTAAGGTCATAAATGGCATCGGTTTTAAATGCCATCTCACCGGCTAACGGGTATCTGAAACTGTCCAGAAAACATAAATAGTCAAGTGGCCCCAGGACTTTTTTTAATGCGCGGATTAATGGTGTGATAAGCAGTCGGCTAACACGGCCATTAATTTTATTGTCGGCAATTCGACGATAATAACCTTTGCAGTATTCATAGTTGAATGTAGGATGGGTCACTGGATAAAGCAGTTTGGTGAGCATGTCTTTGGAATAAGTTATAATATCACAATCATGCAGGGCAATAACATCTGAATCATTACAGGCGAGGATATAGCCCAGACAATACCAGACATTTCTTCCTTTGCCCAGCTCGATGGGTGCCAGTCCCTCCTTTTTTAATCGTTGATCAATGGCAAGCAATCTGGAACCATCATTCCAGAGTATGGTGACTTTCTGAGGCAGTCTGGAAAAAAACTTTATTGCGTGCCGATATTGAGAGATGTCGGCACGATCAAGGCCGACAACGATATGGTTTATATAGGAAACCTGCTTGAGTTCCTGAACAATATTTTCTAAAGCAGCACCTTCCAGCTCAGTATACAGTGAAGGAAGTAACAAAGTAATGGAACGGTTTTTTGAGAAGCTCAGAACTTGTTGTTCAAGATTGTTCTGATGCCCCGGATTAAGATTGTGTAGTGTGGTAATGGTACCGTTTTGAAAAAAATCACCCATGAGTTTTACCTTGTAAGTGTAGTGAATTGTTCAATTAGGGGTGTTAATGTTTCAACCCATCCAGATGTTCCGGGTAGACTGCTGTATAAAGTCTGTGTTTTTCCCTGCACCTGCAGCTTTTTGCTATTGTTTTTTATCACAAGAGCATAATCACTGTTGTTCAGCATGCTCACGTCGTTCATACTG
>CBDTVA010000388.1:0-3345 GCA_965363935.1 uncultured Gammaproteobacteria bacterium
CCTGAAGAAAAAAATTCTGTAGTTAAAGATGTCACGGCCACTAAAGAAGCACCCAAATTGGATTTGAGTTTCTTTTTGCCAAAAATTAAAACCTTGAGTGATGAAGAAATTGCCCAACAAATTGAGGCTCTGACCCAGGTTGCCGTCAGCCAGGCTCAATTAGAATCTGACTTGGCTCATGCTGCGCAAATGGAGCAGGCCAATATACAAACACTCAAGGTTCAGGAGGGATCTTGCGCAACAATATTACCTAATACAGATAATGCCCCCTCATGGGCTGTGCCTGACTTTCAGGTATTATTATTTGCTGTTGCCGGTTTAAAACTGGCGGTTCCTTTGAATGAATTACATGGTATTGTTGAGTGGGGTGATGAGTATATCACTGAATTACCGGGGCATGCTTCCTGGTATCTGGGATTAATACATAATCAGGGGAAAAATGTGCCGGTTGTCGATACTCTGCAGCAAGTGGTACCGAAAAAGCGCTGGCCGTCAGGACATCTCAGCAAGCGAGATTTTAAGCATATTATTCTTATTGACAATGGCCGATGGGGGCTGGCCTGTGAGACTGTTCTGGAAGTGCTGACTCTGAAAACCGATGCTGTTAAATGGCGCTCATCCAGGACCAGACGACGCTGGCTACTGGGTACTGTCATTGAACACATGTGCGCATTACTGGACAGTGCAGAGTTTGCAGCTATGCTGAAAACAGGTGATGACAGTTTGTTAAATCTAAACTAAACTTGCCATACGATGTGCCGATAAAAACAGTATAAGGCATTAATTTTTCCAGACAATTTATTATTTTTTTTTATTTTTTACTTTTTATTTTTAGAGTATGAGGACTAATCATGGAATATGATTATGATAGCGAGTTGGACGTTGATCAGATGACTCAATGGGTAACTTTTATGCTGGACAATGAAAAATACGGCATTAATGTTATGCAGGTCAGGGAGGTTTTACGTAATATTGAGATTGCACCGGTACCTGGTGCCCCCCCCTATGTTTTAGGCATTATTAATCTGCGCGGTAATGTGGTGACGGTGCTGGATACCCGTGCTCGTTTTGGTCTGCCCACTGTTGAAATTAATGAAGAATCAAGAATTATCATTATAGAAACCATGAACCAGACGGTGGGGCTATTGGTTGACAGTATTGCTGAAGTAGCTGATATACTTAAGTCTCAGATTGAATTAACGCCTAATGTTGGCAATGATGACAGTTCCAGGTACATACAGGGTGTGCACAGCAGAGAGGGTGAATTACTCATCCTGGTGGCAGTTGAAAAAGTGCTGAGTGATGAAGAATGGGCTGAAATGGATATGTTTTAGTACTCAAAGATTGTTCCCCCTGCAGTACCATGCTCTAAATCTTGCACTTAGAAATTTCTGTGTATTTTGCAGAATAGTTATTTCTAGGTTACTATCTACTCATATGGGGTGCTTTAAGCGGGTAGAATAAGATGGGAGGAATTTGTTATGCCGGATGATATTCAGCCACTTACATCAGTGTCTTCGTCGCCACTGGTCAGGGAAAGGCGGCATTATCCTGGAGATCAGCAAAAGCAACAGTCAAAAAAACAGGATAAAAAGGCATCAGACGACGCTCAGACAAGGCCTGAAGTTGATAACTCCATAGCACAAAATGATATGGACATTGATAAAAAAAATGCCAGAGATAATCATATTGATGAGTTTGCCTGATCCGGGAATCTGTTCGGGATGCGCTTTTAAGTTGGCTCAAGGCTGTAAGTTGGCTCAAGGCTGGAAAGCCGGCTCAGTGTTGAATAAGTACCTCTACGAAATAAATTGATTAAATGGAAATAAGCACACTTCTTTTCGCTACAACTGCTGTTTTATTGATCCTGTTTTTCTACCTTGCTTTTTATGTCAACAAACTAAGCAAGTCCCTTCGAAACTCTGATGCTGAGCTAAAACAACTGAAACAATATACTTCCCTGCAACAAAAACAGCTCAAAGAGCTGGCGCATGAATTACAAACCATGACCAAGGCAGCATATGGGGTGGGTAAACGAATTAATCAGTTAGCAGGGCAGATACGCGAACTGGATGACCGACAGGAAGAATTTGATCTGAAAGAGCAAGGTTCCCATTCAATGCAACAGGCTATTGCTCTGGTGCAAAAGGGTGCAACGATAGATGAACTGATGGATACCTGTGAAATGTCCCGTGGAGAAGCTGAGCTGTTGATTATGGTACATGGTAATCAGTCTGAATAACTATCCGTGCATCTATCTTGGTGCAATAAACATGACCAGAAATGCAAAAATAACCAGGCCAATAAAAAAATAAACAAATCTTTTTGGGGTTTTTTTCTGCCAGTCCTTGCCGTGAAAATGAGTGGGGGCATTACAGATCGGGCAACTGCCTGCATTTTCATCAATCTCATTACCACAATGACTGCAATAATATTGTTTCATTTTTTTTAGCGTTATTGTTGAGCTAATCTATATCCAGACCATTTCGGTGTATACGATTCACTTCCTTGAGTAGGTTCAGCATAGGTAGAATCGCGGTGTAATTGTTTTCCTTGACGATGCGCATAAAAGGAAGGTCTTCATCTTTGAATTCATAACTGCCTTCAGCAAATGAATTGTAAAGTTCATTAACACAGGCTTCCAGTGGCTCAATAATAAGCGAGGCGCGGGACATTTCTTCAGGGTCATATTCAATCGCCTCACGCAAATCAAAGACGTCTTCGCGGAGTTGTTTGACCAGTTCGACGTAGTCCTCAGATGTTTTAACTTTGCGGATCAATGAACCGCTAATATAGTTGTTTGACATAATAAAAACTCATTTTACTCTAATTTATGTGGGAGTTATGCGAGTTCTAGTTAAAATAGGGTTAAACCGGTCTATTATCAAGTCCCAGAAGGGATAATTCCTGCTCCAGTTGCCGGGAGTCCAACTCCATAAACTGGGTGTGATTAAAGGTTGTAAATCCACCACTTGTTTCGTACCAGGCAAAGCCGCTGCTCCAGGATGCGTCGGGATAGCTGCCCTGATGTTTACGCGGCAGGCAAAAAACTTTTCCTGGCAGATAGATCAGGTTATAACTGATTTCTTGTTCATGCAATCGATCTATAAAATTCCAGGCTTGTTCAACTGACTGAAAGACTTCACATTGAGTGGGGTATACTTTATTTCCGCCATTATGTGTCCAGACCGGGTTCATAACCGGCAGTGGGTGATCCTTGATAAACAGATGAAAGTGTAAGTGGTTTATGGATGAAAAAGCACCGTAAGAATTATAGGCTATACCGACCCCGGGCAACTTTTGGAAAAGAGAAAAAGCAATGAGATTATACCCTCAGGTTGAGCT